>NZ_JBHVER010000246.1:0-10408 GCF_042802195.1 Kitasatospora sp. NPDC057500
CCCCGTTTCATCGGGGGTGGCGCCCGGCCCGTTGTGCGCGCGGGCCCCGGCTCAGCCCGCCGCGTTCCGGACCACCTCGACGAACTGGGCCGCGACGGAGTTGCGGTAGAAGTCCTGCATGGACACCCGGGGCAGGCCCTGCTCGCGCAGCTCCCGCAGCAGCCGGACCACCAGCAGCGAGTTGCCGCCGAGTTCGAAGAAGTTGTCCCGGAGCCCCACCTCGGTGTTGAGCAGCCGCTCCCAGACCGCCAGCACGGCGGCCGCGGTCGGATCGTCGGCCCGGCCCTCCCCCGGCGCCGCCGGGTCCGCCGCGCCGGACGGGTCGGCCGGGTCGGCAGGGTCGGCCGCTGCGGGCCCGGCCGGCTCCTCGGTCAGCCCGGCCAGCACGGCCAGGTCGGCCTTGCCGTTGGCGGTCAGCGGGATGGCGTCGATCCGGGTGAAGGTGGCCGGCAGCATGTAGTCGGGCAGCATGCCGGCGGCGTGCGCGCGCAGCTCCTTGCCGTCCAGCCGTCCGCCGCCGCGCACCACGAAGTACGCGTCCAGCCGGGCGGTGTCCCGGTCGCCCTCGGTGGCGTGGCGCAGCGCCACGGCCGCTGCGGCGACCGCCGGGTGGCCGAGCAGCACGCCGCGGATCTCGTCCAGCTCGATCCGGTGGCCGCGGAGCTTCACCTGGCTGTCGATCCGGCCCAGGTGGTCCAGCCGGCCGTCCGGCCGCAGCCGGCCGAGGTCGCCGGAGCGGTACACCCGAGCGCCGTCCGGGTCGGTGACGAAGCGTTCGGCGGTCAGCTCGGGCCGGTTCAGGTAGCCCTGGGCGACACCGGCGCCGCCGACGAAGATCTCCCCGGCGACCCCGGCCGGCAGCACCCGGCCCCGGGGGTCGCGCACCGACAGCGACCAGCCCGGCAGCGCCCGTCCGACGCTGCGGCTGCCGGCCACCACCTCGGCCGGGGTCAGCGTCTGCTCGGTCACGTGCACCGTGGTCTCGGTGATCCCGAACATGTTGGACAGCCGGCAGGCGGTGTGCGAGTGGCGGGTGAACCAGGCCGCGAGCATGCCGGTGTCCAGGGGCTCGCCGCCGAAGACCACCAGCCGCAGCGCCAGCCGGCCCTCGCGCCGGGCGTCGGCCTCGATGAACTGGGCGAACGCGGACGGCGTCTGGCTCAGTACGGTGACCTGCCGCCGCTCGACCAGCTCGTAGAAGACCTCGGTGTCCCGCGACGCCCAGTACGGCACCACGACCAGTCGGCCGCCGGTGAGCAGGCAGCCCCAGATCTCCCACACCGAGAAGTCGAAGGCGCAGGAGTGGAAGAAGGTCCAGGTGTCCTCGCCGCCCAGGCCGAACCCGGCCGTGGCGGCCTCCACCAGGGCGGCCACATTGCGGTGCGGGACCACGACGCCCTTGGGCCGGCCGGTGGAGCCCGAGGTGTAGATGACGTAGGCCGGGCCCGCGCCGTCCGCTCCGTCCACGCCGGCCGCACCGTCCGCACCCGGGACGGCGGCGTCGGCGAGGCCGGACAGCTCCTCCGGCGAGACCACCCGGACGCCGCCCGTCTCCGGGAGCGCGCCCGGCAGGGCGACGGCGATCTTCGCGCCCGCGTCCTCGACGGTGTAGCGCAGCCGCTCGGCCGGGTAGCGGATGTCCACCGGCACGTAGGCGCAGCCGGCCTTGAGCACGCCGAGCAGCACCACGACCAGTTCGGCGGTGCGCTCCAGGGCGACCACCACCGTGTCCCCGGGCGCGGCGCCGAGCCCCCGCAGGCCCGCGGCCACCCGGTCGGCCCGCCGGTCCAGCTCCGCGTAGCCGAGTTCGCCGTCCTCGTCGACCAGGGCCACGGCCTCCGGCTGCCGGGCGGCGACCCGGGCGAACAGCTCGTGCACGGTGCGCCCGGCGTCCGGCGCCGGGTCCCCTGCGGCGGGCGTGGCGCCGGCGCGCAGCAGGCGCTCGCGCTCGGCCTCGCCGATCAGTTCGACGTCGCCCAGCGCGAGATCCGGCGAGTCTGCCAACTTCCCTACCACCAGGGCCAGATGGGCGGCCAGGTCGCGGGCCACCGCGGGCGCCAGGTCGCGCTCGCGGTAGTGGAGGGTGCCGCGCACGGTCCCGTCGGCGGCGCGCCGCCAGACCACCAGGGCGGGCAGCGGCGGCGTCAGGAAGGGGCGGTAGTGCTCGCCCGGCCGGTCCTCGTCGAGGACGACGCCGATCCACGGGTTCACCCGGCCGGCCGGGGTGCCGTCCGCCGGCTCCGGGTACTGGGCGAGGTGCTCGCGGACGGTCAGCTCCGGGCGGCAGTCCACCCGGTGCACCCAGTGGTCGGAGCCGGACTCGGCGGTGGACCACACCGCCAGCTCCGGTTCCGCGGTGTCGCCGTGGCGGCCCACGGTGACGGCGGTGGCCGCCAGCAGCAGTTCGTCCGTGACGGCGGCCGGGAGCGGCTCGACGGCGACCTCGCCGTACGCTCCGCGCGCGTCCGGGTCGCCGAGGCCCCACTCGGGCGCGGTGTCCGGACCCGGGTCCGGCAGGGTGGCGACGGTCGCCGGCCGGTCCACCTCGCCGGGCAGGCCGTCGGCGGCGGACCGGCCGCCGGTCAGGACGGCCGCGAGCTGCCGCAGTCCGGCTCCGCCCAGGGCGGAGCGGCGGGCGACCAGGACCAGGTCGGCCACCCCGTCCGCGTGCTCGACCAGGACGGCGCGCACCGGCCGGGAACCGTGCAGCGGGCGCTGCGCCTCGGTGTGCAGCCGGTCGAGCGCGGCGGGGTCGTCGGACCGGGCCGCGCCGGGTTCGCGCCAGACCCGCAGCCCGGCGAGGGCCTCGTGCGGACCGGCCGCCGTCCGCGCCCGGGCGTGCACCGACTCGGCGGTGACGTCGCCGGCGAGCCGGACGGTGAGACTGTGGCAGCCGCCGGCCCCCCGGCCGGCCTGCCCTGCGGCCACGCGGTAGCGCAGGCCGTGTGCCATGAGGACTCCTGACATGTGGGCGCCGGCCTCGCCGTCGGGGCGGGCCGGCGCGTAGCCGTCGTTCTGCCTGCCGATCACTTCGCGACGAAGCCGCCGTCCACGGTCAGCGTGGTGCCGGTGACCTGGAGCGAGTCCCGCCCGGCCAGCCAGAGGGCGGCGCCGGCGATGTCCTGCGGCTCGATCAGCCGGTTCATCGGCTGGGCGCGGGTGAAGACCTCCTCGTGCTCCTCGACCGCCACCTCCAGGGAGCGGGCGATCTCCGCCAGCATCCGGCCCTCGACCAGCGGGTCGTCCCGGACGGATCCGGGGCACAGGGCGTTCACCCGCACCCGGAAGGGCGCGTAGTCCAGCGCCGCGGCCTTGGTGAGGCCGATCAGCCCGTGCTTGGCGGCGACGTAGCCGGCGAAGTTCCGGTAGCCGACCAGTCCGGCGGTGGAGGAGACGTTGACGATGCTGCCCTCGCGCCGGGCGACCATGGCGGGTGCGAACGCCTTGATCATGTGCCAGGCGCCGGTGAGGTCGGTGTCGATCATCAGCTGCCACTCGTCGCCGCTGATCTCGTGGGTCGCCTTGCCGGACGGTGCGGCGATGCCCGCGCCGTTGACCAGCACCTGGACCGCGCCGAAGCGCTCCAGGGCCCGCTCGGCCACCGCCGCGCAGGCGTCGAGGTCGCGGACGTCGGCGCTCTCGGTGAGGACGGCGGCGCCGCGCTCCCGGCAGAGGTCCGCGGTGTGGCCGAGCTGACTGTCGGTGCCCAGCGGGTAGGGCACGCCCGGGAGTTGACCGCCGAGGTCGACCAGCACCAGGTCCGCGCCCTCCTCGGCGAACCGGACGGCGCAGGCGCGGCCCAGCCCCCGGGCGGCCCCGGTGACGACCGCGGTCATCCCCTGGAGCCGCATCACCGGCCGTCCCGGCCGGCCGTGGCCGCGGTGATCGCGGCCAGCAGCGCGTCGGACGCGTCGACCAGGTACATGTGCTGCCCGGGGATCTCCAGGTAGGAGAACGCGCCGGTGGTGGCCCCGGCCCACTCCCGGGCCTGTTCGGCGCTCACCAGGGCGTCGGCGTCGCCGCGCAGCGAGGTGACCGGCGCCGCGATCGGCGTCCGGCCCTCCGGCCGGTAGTTCTCGTGCATCTCGACGTCCGCCCGCAGCAGCGGCAGCAGCAGCTCCCGCAGCTCCGGCTCGTTCAGGGCGTCGTGCCGGTAGCCGGCGAACTGCTCGACCTTGGCCACGAACTCGTCGTCGCCGAGACCGGTGGCCCGCTCGGCCCGGCCGCTCCACGGGCCGGGCGAGCCGCTGACGAAGACGTGCTCGGGCCCCTTGCCGTCGATCCGGGCCAGCTGTCCGGCCACCTCGAAGGCGAGCACCGCGCCCAGGCTATGCCCGAACAGCGCGTAGGAGCCGAAGCCGCGCACCTGCTCGGCGATCTTCGGGGCGAGCTCCTCGGCCGCGGTGACCGCGTCCTTGTACATCGGCTCGGCGAACAGTTCCTCACGGCCCGGCAGCTGGACCGCGACGATGCTCGGGCAGCCGTCCGGAAGGTCCTTCCAGGCTCGGTAGAAACCCGCGCCACCGCCCGCGAAAGGAAGGCATACCAGTGCCCGGTTCATACATTTCTCCCTGGCGTGTTCTGCGGTCCCCCCAGGTCGATGGGTTGCCACGGGTACGCAAAAGACCGCGGCGACCGCGGAGTTGGGGGGTTACCGGCCCGACTGTACTGATCACGGCCGCCGCACGGCCAGGCGCCTGCCGCCACCCCCGAACCCGCCCCGAACACGTACAACCGCCGCGGCGGCTCGGTTGAACACCGTCACCGGGCCGCCGCTTGAAACCCGCCCCCGGGCCCGCCTACCCTCGGAACGCGCGACCGCGCCCGCGGGGCCCGGCGGGACGCGGGCACCGGGGAGGCGGGGCGCCGGGGAGGCGGGGCGCCGGGGCAGCGGGTCAGCAGCTGTCGACCAGCACGCCCTCGGCCAGCGACTGCAGGGCGCTGCGGTGCTTGAGACCCAGCTTCCGGTAGATCCGGGTCAGGTGCTGCTCCACCGTGCTGACCGTGATGAACAGCTGGTCCGCCACCTCGCTGTTGGTGAAGCCCCGGCTGACCAGCCGGGCGACGCGCTGCTCCGCCTTGCTCAGGTCCTCGATGCCGATCAGCTCGGCGCCGCGCCCGGCCGGGACCGGCTGCGGCTCGTCCTCCGACGGCAGCCCCCGCAGCAGCCCGTCGGCCCGGCAGTCCTTGGCCAGCTGGCGGGCCCGGCGAAGGTGCCGGCCGGCCGCCTCGCCGTCGCCGAGCAGCCGGTGGGTGCGCCCGAGCAGGCCGTGGATCCGGGACCGCTCGACCTGGTCCGGCGACTCCTCCAGGTTCGCCAGGGCCTCGTCCAGCAGCGGCGGGCGGCACTCCGCCCCGGAGGCTTCGGCGATCACCCGCAGCGTCAGCGCGCGGGTGCGGCCCCAGGCCCGCTTCAGCACGGACAGCTGCTCGGTCGCGATCTCCCTGGCCTCGTCGGCCCGGTCGAGCGCGATCAGCGCCTGGGCCAGGTCGCTGCGCCACGGCACCAGCGAGGGGAGGTCCATCTCCCAGGCCTTCATGTCCTGGCCGCAGGCCCGGAACTCCAGCAGCGCCGCGTGCGCGCGGCCGATCGCCAGGTAGTAGTGGCCGCGGGCGTGCCGGTAGTACAGGCCGGACGGGTTCTCCAGCACCGCGCTGCGCAGCGGCCGGTTCAGCAGTCCGCCGGCCGCGTCCAGGTCGCCCCCGGCGGTGCGGACCAGCGCCTGGGTGGCGAGGGCGTACTTGATCTCCGGTCTCCACTCCAGGGCCGCGGCGGCGTGCCGCTCCGCGGCGGCCAGGTCGCCGCACCGGACGGTCGCCTTGGCCATCACCGACGACAGCACCCCGAGCCAGCTGGGGATGTTGCGGGCCCGGGCCTCCCGCAGCAGCTCCTCGCCCCAGACGGCGGCGACCCGCTGCCGGTCGGCGTAGACCAGCGCGGTGAGCGCCACGGTCAGCGGCTCCAGGGTCGTCTCGTTCAGCCCGAGCGTCTGGAGGTGCTCCTGCACCGCGTCGATGCCGGCCTCGGAGAGGGTGCCGCGCAGCACGCCGTCGAGCAGGCGCGAGGCCTGCAGACAGGGGTTGGTGGAGTCGCGCAGGTGCCCGGCGGCCTCCGTCAGCGGTGCGAACCGGCCGGCCAGCAGCGGGAAGGTGCAGCCCAGCCAGAGCCGGAAGGCCTCCCACTCGCTGGTGGTGGCGACGCCCTCCTGCCGCAGGGTCTCGCACAGGTGGCGCAGCGCCGACTCGGCCTGCTCCGAAGGGCCTTGCTGGAGCAGGTACTTGACCAGCTGGACGGCCTGGCTCTGGTTGAGCTTGCCGTCGTACAGCGCCTCGGTCAGGGTGACGCAGTGCCGGACGGCCGCGACCGGGCTCGCCTGTCCGTCGATCTGGGCGAGCATCAGCGTCACGTCGGCGCGCTGGTGCGGCTCGTCGGCCTCGCGGTGGGCGAGCCGGCTGTACTCGGCCGCGAGCTCCACCTGGTCCTCGCTCAGGACCCGCTCGGCGGCCTCCAGCAGGAGCCGCACGGCCCAGGGGTCCGGCGCGGCGTCGGCGGCCAGCAGGTGCCCGGCGACCTCGGTGGCCGGTGCGCCCTCGATGAAGAGCAGCCGGGCAGCCCGCAGGTGGAGTTCGCCGCGCCGGGCCGGGTCGAGGTTGTCCAGCACCGCGGCGCGGGCCTCGGGGTGGCGGAACCCGCAGGGCCCCAGCAGGCCGGTGCGCAGCAGGATCTGCTCGCAGCGCTCCAGCGCCTCGGTCTCCACCGAGAGCAGCCGGCCGACCAGGGCATTGACGCGCGGCAGACCGAGGACGGCGAGGCCGTAGGCGACCTCGGCGGCGTTCGGGTCGGTGCGCCGCAGGCTCCTGGTGACGGCGTGCCGGTAGCCGTCCGCGACGTGCGGCGCGCGGACCCCGGGGGCGTCCGGTCCGCCGCGGTGGTCGTCGAGCAGCGCCCGCACCAGCAGCGGGTTCCCGCCGCAGAGCCGTTCGTACTCCGGAAGCAGCCGGGCGACATCCGCGCTTTCCAGGAAATTCGCCATCAACTGCGCCGTGGCGGATCCGGACAGCGGTTCCAGGCGGATACGCCGGGTATTGGGCTGGCCGACGATCTCCATCAGGAACAGCGGAATGCCGGTGGTGGTCTCGGAAAGGACGTTGAGCACCAGCAGCACGGGCTGGTTGGTGATCCGCCGCGCCAGATAGCGCAGCAACTGGAGGGAAAAGCGGTCGGATTCCTGGAGATCATCCACGGTGATTACCAGCGGCCCGGAACCGGAACGCGACAATCTCGTCAGCGCGATGTGCAGCCTGGCCAACACCTTGGCATGTTCCGGGTGAATTCGGTCCGGGTCGCTGGCGCGCACATCCGAGAGCAACACACCCGCCTCGATGGCTTCCTGGATCTCCCGGACGTCCGCCGGGGCCAGCAGGGCGTTGTGCGAGAGCTGGTCAACAACGCCGAACGGGATCTCCGACTCCGACCGGGTCGCCATCGCCGAGAGGACCAGCGCGCCGGCCTCCGAGGCATGCCTCACGAAGGCATTCATCAACTCCGTTTTACCGCTTGCCGCCACGCCGCTGACGAGGGCCACGCCCCCCCGGCCGGCCATGCACGCCATAAGAAGTTCGTCCAGGATCGATTCCTCACGAACGCGTCCCACCAGAACCATGCCGACCCCCGTAGCAACCATCCGACGGACACGAGGATATCGCTCGAATGTCACGCCACAAGGGACAACATAAGCCATCTGCGGTCACACTGGGAAGCGAACCGCGTTCGCACCTTAACCGGACGACCACGGCCTTTACCGGTTGTGACGACCCGTCACATCGGTTGGACCGGCGGCGAAGCAGCCGCCGCCCCCGACCGCCGCCGGGCGGGCCCCTGGAGGTCCGCCCGGCGGGGCCGGGGCATCGGAATCAAGCCACGCCGACGGCCTCCCGGGGCTCCCCGCCCTTCTTCGCCGCCGGCTTGGGGAGCTTGGGCAGGAAGACCAGGGTGCAGACCAGGCCGGCCAGGGCAAAGCCCACCGAGACCAGCAGCGAGACGTTCAACCCGTGGACGAAGGACTCCTGCACGTTGGTCCGCAGCGTCTCCGAGCCGCTCTCGTTCGCGACGGCGAGCCCACCGAAGACGCCCGATTCGATCACGCCCGCCGCCTCGGCCGTCAGCGCCGACATCTCCGGCCGGGCCAGGTGCGACTCGTAGCCGGTCGCCAGCACACTGCCGAGCACCGCCGCGCCGAGCGGCGCGCCGACCTTGTTGACGGCCTGGAGGACCGCCGCGCCGACCCCGCTGCGCTCCTCGGGCACCTGGGACAGCACCACGGAGGTCGTGGTGGCCATCGACAGGCCCATGCCCACCCCGGACAGCGCCGTCCACGCCCCGGAGAGCCCGGCCCCGGAGCTCAGGCTGGTCGTGGAACCCAGCAGCAGCCCGCCCGCCATCACCACGAACCCGGCGGCGATGACCGCCTTGGGGCCGACCAGCTTGGCCACCTTGTCCGCCGGCACCGCACCCAGCACCAGACCGCCGATCAGCGGCAGCAGCCGCAGTCCGGAGCCCATCGCGTCGGTGCCCTGCACCGCCTGGAAGTACTGCGGCATCAGGAAGATGACGCCGATGTTGGCCAGCGACACGAAGCCGATCAGGATCACGCCCCAGGTGTACGAGGACACCCGGAACAGCGCCGGGTCCACCATCGGCCGCCGGCCGTGCGCGACCAGTCGGCTCTCGTAGCGGAAGAACGCCACGAGCAGCACCAGTCCGCCCACCATGCCCAGCCAGGCGGTCCCGTCGCCCCAGCCCTGCTCGCCCGCCTTGATCAGGCCGTACGTCACGCCGGCCAGTCCGAGCACCGACAGTACGGCGCCGCCCAGGTCGAAGGCGGACGGCGAGTCGGAGCGCGTCTCGGGCACCAGCCCGGCCACCACCGCGGCGCCCAGCAGGGCCACCGGAACGTTGATCAGGAAGACCCAGCCCCACCAGATGTGCGTCAGCATCCAGCCGCCGAGCAGCGGACCGAGCGGCAGCGCCAGGAAGTTCGACGCGGACCAGATGCCGACCGCCTTCGGCCGCTCCTCCTCGGTGAACAGCACCGTCAGGCCGGACAGCGCCATCACGATGATCCCGGCGCCGGCCACCCCGAGCACGCAGCGGGCCGCGATGAACTGCCAGGAGCTCTGCGCGTAGGCGCAGCCCGCCGAGGAGAGGGCGAACAGCACCAGCGCGACGATCAGCGTCTTCCGCCGCCCGAGCCGGTCACCGAGCAGGCCGATGGGGAGCATCGAGGCGGCCAGGAAGAGCAGGTAGGACGAGGAGAACCACTGCAGATCGGTCTCGGTGGCGTCCAGAGCCTGGGAGAGCTGTGGCAGCGCGACGCTCAGGATCGTGCCGTCGAGGCCGACGGCGAGCATCGACAGGCTCAGCGCCCCCAGCGCCCACCACTTACGGCGCCCGGTGTTGGACATGACGAACTCCGCTTCGATGAGATTGAACCATCTTTTGAAGGTTACCCATTTTTTGGGAGTGCCGCTACCAGTTTTTACGAGTCGATGGTCGAGTTCGGCCGGAATCAGCCGGTGAGGGCCAGCAGACGGTCCCTGACCAGGTCCGTCACGGCCGGCGCGTCGTTGAGGTAGAAGTGCCCGCCGGGGAAGACCTCCAACTCGAAGGGCCCGGTGGTGTGTTCCGCCCAGGCCGCGACGTTCTCGATCTCCGCCTGCTTGTCCCGGTCGCCGGTGAGCCCGACGACCGGGCAGGTCAGCGCCGGCCCCTCCTGGTACCGGTAGGTCTCGGCCGTCCGGTAGTCGCCGCGGACCACCGGCAGGTAGAGCCGGAGCATCTCCGGGTCCTTCAGCAGCACCTCGGAGGCGCCGCCCAGTGACACCATCTCCGCCAGGAACTCCCGGTCCGCGAGCCGGTGGATGCCCTCGTCCCGGACCCGGGAGGGCGCGCGGCGCCCCGAGGCGAACAGCGCCACCGGCACCGTTCCGGCCGCCTCCAGCCGCCGCGCGACCTCGAAGCCGATCGTGGCGCCCATGCTGTGGCCGAACAGCGCCACCGGCAGGTCGTTCCAGAGCAGCAGCGCCTCGGCGATCCGGTCGGCGGCCTCCCCGAGGTCGCCGAAGAGCGGCTCGGTGTGCCGGTCCTGCCGCCCCGGGTACTGCACGGCCAGCACCTCGGCCTCGGGGGCCAGCCGGTGCGAGAGCGGGAAGAAGTAGCTCGCCGAGCCACCCGCGTGCGGCAGGCACACCAGGCGCACCCGGGCCTGCTCGGCGCGGTGGAACCTGCGGAGCCAACGGTCCTCCAGGTCGACGGTCCGGTCCGTGGTCATCGCGCGTCCTCTCTGCTGGGTAGGGGGTGTGTCAGGGGGTGCGGGCAGCGCGCGACGGAGCCCGGTGACCGTTGGTC
>NZ_JBHVER010000247.1:0-10370 GCF_042802195.1 Kitasatospora sp. NPDC057500
CTCCTGGGCAGCGCGGCCGTACGGCGTCGTACGGTGGAACGAGTGCACGGCCGCCCGGCAAGGACCGGGCGGGAATCCAAGGAAGGCGTGACCAGATGGTGGAGATCAAGACCCCCGAGCAGATCGCGAAGATGCGAGCGGCCGGGCTGGTCGTCGCCGAGGCGCTCAAGGCGTGCCGTGAGGCGGTCGCCCCGGGAATCACCACCCAGGAGCTCAACGACATCGCCGACAAGGTCATCACCGACCACGGCGCCACCTCCAACTTCCGGGCCCACCACGGCGGCCTCTGGTTCCCGGGGGTGATCTGCGCCTCGGTGAACAACGAGGTCGTGCACGGGATCCCCGGTGACCGGGTGCTCCAGGAGGGTGACCTCATCTCGATCGACTGCGGCGCGATCCTGGACGGCTGGCACGGCGACGCGGCGATCACCGTCGCGGTCGGCGAGGTCGCCCCCGAGGTGGAGATGCTCAGCCGGGTCACCGAGGGCTCGATGTGGGCCGGCATCGCCCAGATGAAGAAGGGCAACCGCCTGGTCGACGTCTCCAAGGCGATCGAGGGCTTCATCCGCCGCCAGCCGCTGCCCCCCAAGGGCAAGTGGGGCATCACCGAGGGCTACGGCGGCCACGGCATCGGCACCGCGATGCACATGGAGCCGCACGTGCTGAACTACGTCGAGCGCGGCCGGGGCAAGGGCCCCAAGCTGATCCCCGGCACCGTGCTGGCGATCGAGCCGATGGTCTCGCTCGGCACCCCGCACACCGCCGTGCTGGAGGACGACTGGACCGTCGTCACCAACGACGGCACCTGGGCCTCGCACTGGGAGCACTCGGTGGCCGTCACCGAGCAGGGCCCGGTCGTGCTGACCGCCTTCGACGGCGGCAAGGAGATGCTGGCCAGGCTGGGTGTGACGGCCGCGCCGGACCCGCTGGCGTAGTCCCGGGGAGCCGCCGGGGGCGGTCAACTTCCGTCGCTGACAAGGGATCAGGGCCCTGGAGGTTTGGACTTCCAGGGCTTTTGTCCTATTTTTATGCGCCGGTAGTGGCTTCGATCGGCAGGAGAGAGCAGTGCTCAAGGGATTCCGCGACTTCATGATGCGCGGCAACGTGATCGACATGGCGGTCGGCGTGGTGATCGGCTCCGCCTTCACCGCGGTGGTCACCGGATTCGTCGCCGCGTTCCTCACCCCGCTGGTGGGCGTGGTGGTCGGCGCCGCGGGCGACTTCGGCTCCTACAAGGCGACCGTCGCCGGCGTGACCTTCCCGTACGGGCAGTTCCTCAACGTGCTGATCGCGTTCCTGATGACCGCGGCCGTGCTCTACTTCTGCGTCGTCCTGCCGGTGACCAAGGCCACCGCCCGCTACATGCCGAAGAAGCCGAAGACCCCGAAGCGCCCCTGCCCGGAGTGCCTGACCGAGATCCCCGAGGCCGCCCGCCGCTGCTCGGCCTGCACCGCCCACGTCGAGCCGCTGGCCGCTCCGGCGGCCCGCTGATCGGGTACCCCCGTTTTGGAGCAGCCCGCGCGCTGGCGTAGGATGGACCGTCGGCTCACTCGTAGCGTGCTCCAGCACGCCCTCTTCCCCCTCGTCGGGGTCGGGGTGGACCCAGGTTCGCACGAGCGTTCCGCATACGGTAGCCGGTCCCGGAAGGTGGATCTCGCAGTTCATGGCTAAGAAGCAAGGCGCCATTGAGATCGAGGGCACCGTGATCGAGTCTCTTCCGAACGCGATGTTCAAGGTCGAGCTGCAGAACGGTCACAAGGTCCTCGCGCACATCAGTGGCAAGATGCGCATGCACTACATCCGCATCCTGCCGGACGACCGGGTCGTGGTGGAGCTCAGCCCCTACGACCTCACGCGCGGCCGGATCGTCTACCGCTACAAGTAAGAACGTCAGATCTAGACCCGGAGAACCTGAAGCATGAAGGTCAAGCCGAGCGTCAAGAAGATCTGCGACAAGTGCAAGGTGATCCGCCGTCACGGCCGGGTCATGGTGATCTGCGACAACCTGCGCCACAAGCAGCGCCAGGGCTGATCTCTCCCCAGCATTTCTCGTAGTACTTCGCGCGACGCGAAAACGTCATAAGCGGGCCACCCGATCCGTCCAGGACGGACTGCCGCCCCCGGTCAGAGGCCGGGGCTCCCTCACCGTGAGGTGTCGGAGTAGGTGGCACGCCAGACCTCTGAAGAACCACAGGAGCCTTGAATGGCACGCCTCGCCGGCGTTGATCTCCCCCGTGAGAAGCGGATCGAGATCGCCCTCACCTACGTGTACGGCATCGGCCGTACCCGCGCCCAGCAGACCCTCGCCGAGACCGGCGTCAACCCGGATGTCCGCGTTCGCGACATCGCCGAGGAAGACCTGGTCAAGCTGAGCCAGTACATCGACGCCAACTTCACGGTCGAGGGTGACCTCCGCCGCGAGGTGGCCGCCGACATCCGCCGCAAGGTCGAGATCGGCTGCTACGAGGGTCTGCGTCACCGCCGTGGCCTGCCGGTCCGCGGCCAGCGCACCCACACCAACGCGCGTACCCGCAAGGGCCCGCGTCGCGCGATCGCCGGTAAGAAGAAGCCGGGCAAGAAGTAGTCCGTCCCGTAACCGGACATCCCTCCGGCCCGCGGGTCAGCGGACCGACCACCTCAGTAGGAGAACAGACTTATGCCCCCCAAGGGTCGTCAGGCTGCCGGCGCGAAGAAGATCCGCCGCAAGGAAAAGAAGAACGTCGCTCACGGCCACGCGCACATCAAGAGCACGTTCAACAACACCATCGTTTCGATCACCGACCCGTCGGGCAACGTGATCTCCTGGGCCTCCGCCGGCCACGTCGGCTTCAAGGGCTCGCGCAAGTCCACCCCGTTCGCCGCGCAGATGGCCGCCGAGGCCGCTGCCCGTCGCGCGCAGGAGCACGGCATGCGCAAGGTCGACGTCTTCGTGAAGGGTCCGGGCTCCGGCCGCGAGACCGCGATCCGCTCGCTCCAGGCCACCGGCCTGGAGGTCGGCTCGATCCAGGACGTCACCCCCACCCCGCACAACGGCTGCCGTCCGCCGAAGCGCCGCCGCGTCTGACGCGGCGCCTTCGGGCACGCCGGCTTTTGCTTCAAACCTCGTACGGGGTCCCACGCGGTTGATTCATCTCAGCGCGCGGGACCCCGTACGCTGGTTCTGTTCGGCATCAAATAGTGGGTGCCGAAGATCTCTGGAGGATCAGAAAACATGCTTATCGCTCAGCGTCCGTCGCTGACCGAAGAGGTCGTCGACGAGTTCCGCTCGCGGTTCGTGATCGAGCCGCTGGAGCCGGGCTTCGGCTACACCCTCGGCAACTCCCTGCGTCGTACCCTCCTGTCGTCGATCCCGGGTGCCGCTGTCACCAGCATCCGCGTCGACGGCGTCCTGCACGAGTTCACCACCGTGCCGGGCGTCAAGGAGGACGTCACCGACCTCATCCTCAACATCAAGCAGCTGGTCGTCTCCTCGGAGCACGACGAGCCGGTCGTGATGTACCTGCGCAAGCAGGGCCCGGGTGTGGTCACCGCCGCCGACATCGCGCCGCCGGCCGGCGTCGAGGTGCACAACCCCGAGCTGGTCCTCGCCACCCTGAACGGCAAGGGCAAGCTGGAGATGGAGCTGACCGTCGAGCGCGGTCGCGGCTACGTCTCCGCCGTGCAGAACAAGGCCTCCGGCCAGGAGATCGGCCGCATCCCGGTCGACTCGATCTACAGCCCCGTGCTGAAGGTCACCTACAAGGTCGAGGCCACCCGTGTCGAGCAGCGGACCGACTTCGACAAGCTGATCGTCGACGTCGAGACCAAGCCCGCCATGCGTCCGCGCGACGCCATGGCCTCGGCCGGCAAGACCCTGGTGGAGCTGTTCGGCCTCGCCCGCGAGCTGAACATCGACGCCGAGGGCATCGACATGGGCCCGTCCCCGACGGACGCCGCCCTGGCCGCCGACCTGGCGCTGCCGATCGAGGAGCTGGAGCTCACCGTCCGCTCCTACAACTGCCTCAAGCGCGAGGGCATCCACACCGTGGGTGAGCTCGTCGCCCGCTCCGAGGCCGACCTGCTCGACATCCGCAACTTCGGCGCGAAGTCGATCGACGAGGTCAAGGCGAAGCTGGCCGGCATGGGCCTGGCCCTCAAGGACAGCCCGCCCGGGTTCGACCCGACCGCCGCCGCCGACGCCTTCGGCGCCGACGACCTGGACGACGCGGGTTACGCGGAGACCGAGCAGTACTGAGAGACTTGACCGCGGGGGCGGTTCCCCGGAACCGCCCCCGTCGTCGTGAAAGCCGTGCGGGCACAGTGCCCGTACGCCCGCTGCGGTACCTGGTACGGCCGCAGTCGGAGATTCGAGGAGTAATTCCATGCCGCGTCCCACCAAGGGTGCCCGCCTCGGCGGCGGCCCGCACCACGAGCCCCTGCTGCTCGCCGGTCTGGCCCGTGAGCTGTTCCAGTACGGCCGCATCACCACCACCGAGGCCAAGGCCCGCCGCCTGCGCCCGCTGGCGGAGAAGCTGATCACCAAGGCGAAGAAGGGCGACATCCACAACCGTCGCCTGGTGCGCAAGACCATCACCGACATCTCGGTGCTGCACACCCTCTTCACCGAGATCGCGCCGCGCTACGAGAACCGCCCGGGTGGCTACACCCGCATCACCAAGATCGGTCCCCGTCGTGGCGACAACGCCCCGATGGCCGTGATCGAGCTGGTCGAGGCGCTGACCGTCGCGCAGACCGCCGTCGGCGAGGCCGAGGCCGCCACCAAGCGTGCCGTCAAGGAGGCCGACGCCAAGGTCGAGGCCACCGAGGCCAAGGCCGACGAGGCCGAGGCCGCCGAGCAGGCCTGACACCACTAGGTGTGTCGCGGGCCCGCTTCCCCATCCGTGGGGGAGCGGGCCCGTTCCTCATGTCCAGGGAGTGAAGAGCAGTGGTCAACGATTGCGCCGAGCGGCCGCCGGTCAAGGACGGCCCGGCCGACGGGTACGTCCGGATCCGCCTCGACCTCGCCTACCACGGCGCCGACTTCTCGGGCTGGGCCCGGCAGAAGGGCGGCCGGCGGACGGTCCAGGAGGAGATCGAGACCGCCCTCCAGGTCGTCACCCGCAGCTCCGAGCTCTTCCCGCTCACCGTGGCCGGCCGCACCGACGCCGGTGTGCACGCCCGCGGCCAGGTCGCCCACGTCGACCTGCCGGCCGGGCTGTGGGCCCAGCACGGCGAGAAGCTGCTGCGCCGGCTCGCCGGGCGGCTGCCGGGCGACGTCCGGATCTACCGGGCGGCCGAGGCCCCGGCCGGCTTCGACGCCCGCTTCTCGGCGGTCTGGCGCCGGTACGCCTACCGGGTCGCCGACCACCCCGGCGGCGTCGACCCGCTGCTGCGCGGCCACGTGCTCTGGCACGACCGGCCGCTCGACCTGGAGAGGATGAACGCCGCCGCGCGGCTGCTGCTCGGCGAGCACGACTTCGCCGCGTACTGCAAGAAGCGCGAGGGCGCCACCACCATCCGCACCCTGCTGGAGCTGCGCTGGGACCGGGTCCCGGTCGACGCCTACGCCGCCCAGGAGGGCTCGCTCGCGGTCGCCACCGTCCGGGCCGACGCCTTCTGCCACAACATGGTGCGGGCGCTGGTCGGCGCGATGCTGCTGGTCGGCGACGGCCACCGGCCGGTGGAGTTCCCCGGCGAGGTGCTGGCCGGCGGCGTGCGCAACTCGGCCGTCAACGTGATCCGGCCGTACGGGCTGACCCTGGAGGAGGTCGGCTACCCGCCGGACGACCGGCTCGCCGAGCGCAACCGGGCCGCCCGCCGGATGCGCACCCTGCCGGGCGCCGGTTAATCGGTTTTGGTCCGGGGCGCTCGCTTGGGACAATCGGGCGCATGGGACACGTCGAGATTTCGCACCTGGAGTACTACCTGCCGGACGGGCGGGTGCTGTTCGACGACGCGTCCTTCCGGGTGGGGGAGGGCGCGGCGGTGGCACTGGTCGGTGCCAACGGCGCGGGCAAGACCACCCTGCTGCGGATGATCGCGGGCGACCTCCAGCCGCACGGCGGCTCGGTGACGATCAGCGGCGGCCTCGGCGTGATGCGCCAGTTCGTCGGCACCACCGGCCGCGAGGAGCAGCGCCGGGCCGACGACGAGGGCGGCCCCGGTGCGCTGCCCGCCGACGCCTCGGTCCGCGACCTGCTGGTCTCCGTCGCCCCCGAGCGGATCGCCGGGGCCGCCCGCGCGGTCGACGCCGCCGAGCTGGCGATGATCGCCCAGGACGACGAGAAGACGCAGATGGCCTACGCCCAGGCGCTCTCCGACTGGGCCGACGTCGGCGGCTACGACTACGAGACCGACTGGGACGTCTGCACCACGGCCGCCCTCGGCGTGCCCTTCGACAAGGCCCAGTGGCGCGGTCTGAACACCCTCTCCGGCGGCGAGCAGAAGCGGCTGGTGCTGGAGGCGCTGCTGCGCGGCCCCGAGGAGGTGCTGCTCCTCGACGAGCCGGACAACTACCTGGACGTCCCCGGCAAGCGCTGGCTGGAGGAGGCCATCAAGGCCACCCCGAAGACCGTGCTGTTCATCTCGCACGACCGCGAGCTGCTCTCCCGCACCGCCGAGAAGATCATCAGCGTCGAGTCCGGCGCGGCCGGCTCCAGCGTCTGGGTGCACGGCGGCGGCTTCGACTCCTTCCACGAGGCCCGCAAGGCCCGCTTCGAGCGGTTCGAGGAGCTGCGCCGGCGCTGGGACGAGGAGCACGCCAAGCTCAAGAAGCTGGTCGTCACCCTGCGCCAGGCCGCCTCGGTCAGCCACGACATGGCCTCCCGCTACTCGGCCGCGCAGACCAGGCTGAAGAAGTTCGAGGACGCCGGCCCGCCGGAGGCGCCGCCGCGCGAGCAGAGCATCACCATGCGGCTCAAGGGCGGGCGCACCGGCGTGCGCGCCTTCACCATGGAGCGGCTGGAGCTCACCGGCCTGATGCAGCCCTTCGACCTGGAGGTCTTCTACGGCGAGCGGATCGGCGTGCTGGGTGCCAACGGCGCCGGCAAGTCGCACCTGCTGCGGCTGCTCGCGGGCGACGACACGGTGGCGCACACCGGTTCCTGGAAGCTCGGCGCCCGCGTGGTGCCCGGCCACTTCCGGCAGACCCACGCCCACCCCGAGCTGCTCGGCCGCACGGTCCGCTCGATCGTCGAGGAGGAGCACGCGCTCAGCCGCGGGGCCGCGATGGGTGCGCTGCGCCGCTACGAGCTGGACCGGCAGGAGGAGCAGAAGTTCGAGTCGCTCTCCGGCGGTCAGCAGGCCCGGCTGATGATCCTCAAGCTGGAGCTGTCCGGCGTCACCGCGCTGCTGCTCGACGAGCCGACCGACAACCTGGACCTGGAGAGCGCCGAGGCGCTGCAGGCCGGTCTGGAGGCGTTCGACGGCACGGTGATGTGCGTCACCCACGACCGCTGGTTCGCCCGGACCTTCGACCGCTTCCTGGTGTTCGGCGCCGACGGCCGGGTCTACGAGTCGTCCGAGCCGGTCTGGGACGTCACCCGGGTCGAACGGGATCGGTGAGCGGTCCGGCCGACGAGCGCCCGTTCGGTGAGCGGCCGGTCGACGAGCGGTTTTGACCCTCCCCTCGCCTCCCGGTAACCTGGGCGCTTGATGTGCGTATTGGCCCGCTCTATCTCACGTGAGAGGTCGGTGCGCCGGAGACACCAGGTCGACGACCAGCGGCTCCCCCTTGAATTGCGTCCAAGGCGGCCAGGCTGATCCCTCCTCCAGGTGCTCCTGTCAGGACTCACTCACTGAAAAGCGAAGGCTACGACCGTGCGTACGTACAGCCCCAAGCCCGGCGACGTCCAGCGTCAGTGGCACGTCATCGACGCGACCGACGTCGTGCTCGGCCGCCTGGCCTCCCAGGCCGCCAACCTCCTCCGGGGCAAGCACAAGGCGATCTACGCGCCGCACGTTGACACCGGTGACTTCGTCATCATCATCAACGCGGACAAGGTGCACCTGTCGGGTAACAAGAAGACCCAGAAGCTGGCGTACCGCCACAGCGGCTTCCCGGGCGGTCTCCGCTCGGTCCGCTACGACGACCTCCTGGCCAACAACCCGGAGAAGGCCGTCGAGAAGGCCATCAAGGGCATGATCCCCAAGAACAGCCTGGGCCGCCAGATGCTCTCCAAGCTGAAGGTCTACTCGGGCGACCAGCACCCGCACGCCGCCCAGCAGCCGGTGCCGTTCGAGATCACCCAGGTCGCGCAGTAATTCCGGCCACCAAGCCCCCCATCACTGAAAAGAGCTGAGGAACACCGTGGCCGAGACCACCGAAACCCTTGAGGTCGACTTCGACGAGACCGTCGTCGAGGGCGAGTACACCTCCGAGGAGAGCTACACCTCCGAGTCCCTGGCCGGCCGCTTCGGCGAGGCCGTCCCCGGCGCCGGCCTCGGCCGTCGCAAGGAGGCGATCGCCCGCGTGCGCATCGTCCCGGGCACCGGGCAGTGGAAGATCAACGGTCGCACCCTGGAGAACTACTTCCCCAACAAGGTGCACCAGCAGACCGTGAACGAGCCCTTCAAGCTCCTTGAGCTGGACGGCCGTTACGACGTCGTCGCCCGCATCACCGGCGGCGGCGTGTCCGGCCAGGCCTACGCGCTGCGCCTCGGCGTGGCCCGTGCCCTGAACGAGGCCGACGTGGACAACAACCGCGGCGCCCTCAAGAAGGCCGGCTTCCTGACCCGTGACGCCCGCGCCGTCGAGCGCAAGAAGGCCGGTCTGAAGAAGGCCCGCAAGGCGCCGCAGTACAGCAAGCGCTAATTGCGCCCCCGGGGGTGCGTACCGCCCTGGTGGTGCACGCCCCCGGATGCGCTCTGCACGCCCCGGAGTACCCCGTGTACTCCGGGGCGTCGTGTTCCCCGGCCATTGTGCGGAGCCCGGGGATTCGATCGGATTCACTGCAAGGCATTGCGGCGATGGAGGACGGGACAGTGGGACGACTCTTCGGTACGGACGGCGTGCGCGGTGTGGCCAACGAGGGACTGACGGCGGAGCTGGCGCTCGGCCTCTCGGTCGCGGCGGCGCACGTGCTCGGTGAGGCGGGGGCCTTCGACGGCCACCGGCCGGTCGCGGTGGTCGGCCGCGATCCGCGCGCCTCGGGCGAGTTCCTGGAGGCCGCGGTCATCGCCGGGCTGGCCAGCGCGGGTGTCGACGTCCTGCGGGTCGGTGTGCTGCCCACCCCTGCGGTGGCCTATCTCACCGGCGCGCTCGGCGCCGACTTCGGCGTGATGCTCTCCGCCAGCCACAACGCGATGCCGGACAACGGCATCAAGTTCCTCGCCCGCGGCGGCCACAAGCTGGACGACCGGATCGAGGACGCCATCGAGGCGCACTACGCCAAGCACGCGGCGGGCGGCGAGAACTGGAACCGCCCGACCGGCGCGGCCGTCGGCCGGGTCCGCGAGTACACCGAGGGCTTCGACAAGTACGTCGCCCACCTGATCGGCGTGCTGCCCAACCGCCTGGACGGCATCCGGGTCGTCATCGACGGCGCGCACGGCGCGGCCGCGTACGTCGCCCCCGAGGCCTTCGCCCGGGCCGGCGCCGAGGTCGTGCACACCCTGGGCGCCGAGCCCACCGGCCTCAACATCAACGACGGCGTCGGCTCCACCCACCTGGACCGGCTGCGCGCCGCCATGCGCGAGCACGAGGCCGACCTGGGCATCGCCCTGGACGGCGACGCCGACCGCTGCCTGGCCGCCGACGCGGACGGCAACGAGGTCGACGGCGACCAGATCATCGCGGTCCTGGCCGTCGCCATGAAGGAGGCCGGCACGCTGCGCCGCAACACCGTGGTCGCCACCGTGATGTCCAATCTGGGCTTCAAGCTGGCGATGGAGCGCGAGGGCGTCGAGCTGGTCGAGACGGCCGTGGGCGACCGGTACGTGCTGGAGGCGATGAAGGAGCAGGGCTTCGCGCTGGGCGGCGAGCAGTCCGGCCACGTCATCCTGCTGGACCACGCGACCACCGGCGACGGCACGCTGACCGGTCTGATGCTGGGGGCCCGGCTGGCGGCGACCAAGCAGCCGCTGGCCGACCTGGCCGCCGTGATGACCCGGCTGCCGCAGGTGCTGATCAACGTCAAGGGCGTCGACAAGAGCCGGGTGCGCACCAGTGAGGAGCTGACCGCCGCGGTCGCCGCGGCCGAGGCCGAGCTGGGCGCCACCGGGCGGGTGCTGCTGCGCCCGTCGGGCACCGAGCCGCTGGTCCGGGTGATGGTCGAGGCGGCCGACGAGGCGCAGGCGCAGTCCGTCGCGGAGAAGCTGGCCGAGGCGGTCCGCACCCACCTGGGCTGACCCGTCCTGGGAACGACGGAAGGGCCCCTGCCGCACGGCAGGGG
>NZ_JBHVER010000248.1:0-10284 GCF_042802195.1 Kitasatospora sp. NPDC057500
TCCCTCCTCCGCAGAGGAGGGACGGGGGCGCCGCCGTGTGCGTCGCCCCGCCCGGGGGCGGTTGTCCTCGTCATGGCCCCGGTCCCGCCCGGCGAACGGGCCGCCGGGCAGGGACCGGGTACTCGGACCGGGGTGTGCGGAGTACTCAGAGCCGGGCCGTCACCGTCTTGGGGCGCTGGTACTCGTGCAGGGCCAGGACCGACAGGTCGGTGCCCTGGCCGGAGGCGCCGCGGCCGCCGTGCGGGAGCTCGGCGGACTGCGCGAGGTGGCAGTTGATCCAGGTCTCACCGGCGTTCAGGCGGGCGGTGAGGTCGAGGGCGGCGGACAGGTCGGTGGTCCACACACTGGCGCCGAGGGCCTGCGGGACGGCGTTGGCGAGGGCGAGCGCGGCGTCGGCGGTCGGGGCGTGCTGGACGGTGAGCAGGGGGCCGAACACCTCCTCCAGCACCGCCGGGTCGTCGTCCGGCAGGTCGGCGAGCAGCCGGGCGGGGCGCCAGAGGCCGTCGGCGCGGCCCGGCGCGGGCAGGGAGCGCTCGGCGGCCGAGGCGGCGAGGATGCGGTCGTAGCGGGCGGCCTGGTCGGGGTTGTTGAGCGGGCCGAAGTCGCGGCCGGCCTCGCGTTCGGCGAGCGCGGCGGCGAGGGCCTCGACGGTCCGCTCGTAGTGCTCGGTGAGGGTGATCACCCGGGCCGGGGCGGCGCAGCTCTGCCCGGCGTTGTAGGTGCAGGCGGCGGCGAGCGCGGACCAGGTGTGGGCGGGGGCGTCCGGGAGCACCAGGACGGGGCTGTTGCCGCCGAGTTCCAGGCTGACCCGGCGGTGGCCGGCCCGGGCGGCGATGTCGGCGCCGGCGGCCGCGCTGCCGGTGAAGGCGACGAGGTCGACGTCGGCGGTGACCAGCAGCCGGCCGGTCTCGCGGTCGCCGGGCAGGGCGGTGAGCACGCCCTCGCCGAGCGCTTCGGCGGCGTGCGCGGCGAGCAGCGTCGCCGAGTCGGGGGTGGTCTCGGCGGGCTTGACGACGACGGTGTTCCCGGCGGCGAGCGCCGGAGCGGCGCGCCAGGCGGCCATCAGCAGCGGGTAGTTCCACGGCACCACGGCCGCGACCACGCCCACCGGCTCCCGGCGCACCCAGCTCTCGTGGCCCGGCAGGTAGCGGCCGGCGGCGGGCGCGGTGCCGGCGCGCGCGGCGCCCGCGTAGAACCGGAAGAGGTCGGCGACCTCGCGTATCTCGGCGGCGGCCTCCGCCTCCGGCTTGCCGGTGCCGGCCTGTTCCAGGACGGTGTACTCGGTGAGGTGGCGCTCGATCAGGTCGGCCAGCGCGTCGAGGCGGCGCTCGCGCTCGCGCGGGGTGTGCGCGCGCCAGCGCGGGGCGGCGGCCCGGGCGCGGGCGGCGGTCCCGGCGACCTGACCGGCGCGCGCCGGGACGAGCGTGCCCCGGGTGTGGCCGGTGCGCGGGTCGGTCAGGTGGAGCTCGGGCGCTTCGGGGGTGTTGGTGGTAGGTGCCATGACGGGGCCTCCCGGGCCGGGGCAGCAGGGGAATCGGGCGAGCGGGTCACAGGTCGTACGCGCGCAGCCAGAGTTCGAGGGTGAGCACCAGCCAGAGCTTGCCGCCCTGGCGCGGCAGCAGGGTGCCCTCGCGCCGCATCCAGGTGCGGACGGTGTCCGGGCGGACCAGTCCGCGTTCGCGCGCGGTGCGTCCGAGCAGCAGCTCGCCGGAGAGTTCGCGCAGCGGCCCGTGCAGCCACTGCTGGACCGGCACCCGCATGCCGCTCTTCGGCCGGTCGACGACCGCCGCGGGCAGCAGGTCCCGGACGGCCTCCTTGAGCACCCACTTCTCCACCGTGCCGCGCAGTTTGAGGGTCGGCGGGGTGGCGAAGGCGTGGTCGACGACCAGCCGGTCGAACAGCGGTGAGCGGCCCTGCACCCCGCGCGAGGCGGTGAGCCGCTCGACCTTGGTGAGGATGTGGTGGGCGCCCTTGGTCCGCAGGTTGCAGTGCAGCAGCTGGTTGAGCAGCGCGTTCATCGGCCCGGGGGCCAGGTACGGGGCGACGAAGCGGCGCGGCTGCGGCTCGCCGGCCAGGGCGCGCAGGGCGTCGGCGGTGAGCAGCCGGGGCAGGTCCTCGTAGCACTTGCGGTAGGAACGCAGATAGGCCTCGGCCCGCGCCTCGGGGGACGGGTCGTCCCGGTGCATCTCGTGGACCAGCATCGGCAGGTTCTTCGGCCCGCCGTACACCGGGTCGCCGCCCTCGCCGTTGAGCGAGACGGTGAGCCCGTCGGCGGCGACGGCCTCGGCGAGCATGAGGTTGGGGACGGTCAGCGGGTCGCCGACCGGGCTGTCCAGCAGGGCGACGGTGTCGGCGAGCCGGGCGGCGACCTCCTCGCCGGAGACGGTGAGGATCCGGTGCCGGGTGCCGCAGTGGTCGGCGACCAGCCCGGAGTACCCCAGCTCGTTGGGCAACCGGTCGCCG
Source organism: Kitasatospora sp. NPDC057500 (assembly GCF_042802195.1). Lineage (NCBI taxonomy): Bacteria > Bacillati > Actinomycetota > Actinomycetes > Kitasatosporales > Streptomycetaceae > Kitasatospora > Kitasatospora sp. NPDC057500. The sequence goes on from NZ_JBHVER010000248.1 coordinate 2,464, forward strand.
AAGCTGATCGAGTAGGTGTGCACCGGGTGGTCGTGCAGCTTGGCGGCGAGCGCGGTGACCAGCGAGCTGTCCACGCCGCCGGACAGCAACACCCCGACCGCCTCGCCGGCCGGCAGCCGTCGCGCGGTGGCCTGTTCGAGCAGGGCGCGCAGCTCCCGCGCGTACACCTCGGGGGGCGGTGCCTCGCCCTCGGGCAGCCGCTCGGCGGGTTCCCAGAACGGCTCCTGGCGGGCGGTGCCGTCGGCGGCCAGGCGCAGCACCCGCCCGGGCAGCGCCTCGTGGACGCCGCGCAGCAGGGTCTCCTCGCCGGGCAGGTAGGCGAAGGTGAGGAAGGAGCGGACGGCGGCCAGGTCGAGGCCGGTGCCGAGGGCGGGCCAGTGGCGCAGGGCGCGCAGCGAGGTGGAGGCGGCCCAGCAGCCGTCGGCACGGGCGTAGAACAGGGTGCGGGTGCCGGTGTGGTCGCGGACCAGGACGAGGTCGGCGCCGTCGACGACGGCGAGCGCGAACATGCCGTCGGCCCGCCGCAGTCCGTCCGCGCCGAGCCGCAGCCACAGGCGCAGCAGCAGCTCGCCGTCCGGGCAGCCGGCGGGCGCGGGGGAGCCGGCCGCGGTGAGCGCGGCGAGCAGTTCGGGCCGGTTGTGCAGGGTGACCTCGCCGACGGCGGTGGTGCCGTCGACGGTGAACGGGCCGGTGGCGAAGCCGGGTTCGGCGGGGAGCAGGGCGGCCTGCGCGCCGTCGGGCGCGGGGGAGCCGGTGAGTGCGGCGAGGTGGGTGCGGGCCCGGTCGGCGTCGGGGCCGGCGCAGGCGCAGCAGCGGGGCATGGTGGTGCGGTGCCTTTCGTCGAGGGGCGGCCCGCGCCGGGCGGGGTGTGGCGCGCGGCGGGGCGGGGTTCCGGTGGCGGCTCAGCCGAAGTCGTCGCCGTCCCAGCCGTCGTCGGAGTCGTTCCAGTCGCCGAAGTCGTCGGCGTCGGCCGGGTCGTCGGTCGGGTCGTCGGCCGCGGGGTCGTCGTGGCCCACCGCCGCCTCCCCGCCGGCGTCACCGCCCCCGCCGCCCCCGCTGCCGGAGGAGCCGGCGGCCTGCTGCCGGGCCTGCTCGCGCAGCTCCTCCTCCTCGTCCTCGGACAGGGCGTCCGGCGGCAGTTGCGCGGCCGTGATCGCGGCGACGCCGGCCACGCCGAGGGCGCCGACCACGACCCCGAGCCGTCCGCCGAAGGAGCTGCGGTTGAGGGTGACCAGCCCGCCGCCCCACACGGTGCGCCCGTAGCCGATGTCGCGGCCGTACTCGGTGGCGCCGTCCGCGTACCGCCGCTTCACCAGGTCGCGGCCGAGGGGTTCGTCGGTGCCGGAGCGGCCGAGGCTGTCGTGCCAGTGGATCTGCCGGTCGGTGCCGCGCCGGCGCCACTCGCTGCGGCCGTCCTCGTACCGGCGGTGCACTTGGCCGTCCGCCAGCAGTTCGTCGCGGTAGCCGAGGTGGCGTGCGTTGCTCATGGGTGCGGAGTCCTCACGGATCGGGACGGGAGTCGGGCGGGGTCGGGCGCTCAGCCGGTGGGCCAGCTGAGGAAGCCGCTGCCGCGCGCGGTGCGCACGCGCCGGTGCAGCGGGGTGCGGCGCGGGCCGGCCGTGCCCGCGCCGCGGAGCCGGCGGATCACGGTGTGCAGCAGCCGGGCCGGGGCGACGGCGGCCAGTTCGATGGTGCGGCCGCTGCCCAGCCAGGCCCGCTCCTCGGGGCGCAGCCCGGCGGGCAGCGGCCCCCGGTAGCCGTGCGGGCCGCGCCCGGAGGTCAGGTGCAGGGTGGCGGCGTGCCGGGGCACCAGGCCCATCGAGCGCACCCGGACGTTCCGCGTGGCGCCAGGCCCGTACGCGGCCCGGACCTCCTCGAAGCAGGTGAGCCCCGACGGGCTGGCGTCGTGCAGCACGTGCACCACGGCGCCCCCGGCCCGCTCCAGCCCGGCCACCAGCCGTTCGTCGAGCGGGAGTCCACCGGCCGCGACGACCGGGCAGGCGGCCTCCAGGTGCAGGTCGTTGGCGAGCAGCATCGCGGTGATCTCCGGGCTCTGGCAGACCAGCAGCCGGGGCAGCCCGTAGTCGTAGAGGTCGGGTTCGGTGCCCGCGGCCCCCCGCGGCGCGTCCGGTCGGGGTGCGGGCGGCGGCAGCAGGCCGGGCAGCTCCTCGCGGCGCGCGGCGAGCGCGGCCGCGAACCGGGCGTAGCGGACCGGCGGCGCCAGTGTGTAGGGGATCCGGCGCGGTCCGGCGTGCAGCGGTTGGAGCACCCGGCACAGCTCGTAGTAGAGCTGCCGCTCGGTGTACCGCAGCCCGCCGGGCGCCCCGGCCCGGGTGGCGGCGACGGTCAGCGCGCCGTCCAGCAGCGGACGCAGCGTCATGGGGTTCCTGCCTCTCCTCGTCCCCGCCGTCACGCGGGGCCCCTGCGCGGATCGGGGCCGTCCGGTCGGCCCCCGTCCTCGGGCACGTCGCCCGCCCCGGGCTCCGGCCAGGTCATGAACCCCACGGCGAGCGCCCGGCGGCGGGTCTCCAGCGGGTTCTCCGGCCGGCCCGCGGCCGGGGAGCGCACGGGCCCGCTCCGGAGGGCCGTGGGGTCCCGGGGCGCCGGCGGCGCGGTGATCCGCTCGGCGGCCCGGTCGGCGACGGCCATCAGCCGCTTGGGCGCCAGTGCGGCCAGTGGGGTCCACCAGCCTGCGGCGAACCAGTCGCGCTGGCTCGCGGTCAGCTCGGGCGCCTCGCGCTCCAGCCGTGCGGACAGCTCCTGCGGCCGGTCCAGGTCGCGCAGCAGCGTGTACTTGTGCTCGTCGACCAGTACGGTGCGCACCGACAGCCCGGCGTCCAGCACCCGCAGGCCGGGGCGCGCGGCCCGGGCCTCGGCGACCAGCAGGTGCCCCTGCGGCGAGGCGTCGTGCAGCACCACCAGCGGCAGGCCCGCCGGGACGGCCCGCAGGTTGTCGACGACCAGCGCGCGGTGGCGCTCGGGGTAGCCGTTGGCGCGCAGGAACACGCGGACGGTGAGGTCCGGGCAGAGCAGGGCGAACGCCGGGTCGGCGGGCGGTGGCCCGGGCCGCACCAGCGTGTCCTCCACCAGTCCGGCCGGCAGCGCGCCGTAGACCGCCCGCCAGCGGTTCAGCACGGTGTCCCGGAAGCCCTCCTGGGTCCAGCGCGACTCCACCGAGGTGTCCGGCGCGGGCGTCCCGGACAGGATCCAGCTGCGCACGCCGAAGCCGATCAGCGTGAGCGCGACGAGTACCAGCACCAGCGCGAAGCCGGGTTCGTCCAGCACCGCCGTGCTCACCAGCAGCCCGATCACGCCGAAGCCGATCATCGAGACGGCGTTGCCCTTGTCGCCCCGGAACCGCTGCGGCGGCCGGCCCCGGTGCTGCAGGGCGTAGCCCAACTGCCCGCTGGTGACGGTCAGCCGGCCTCCGTCGGAGAGCTTCTCCGTCACCTTGCGGATCCGCACGTCGTGCAGGCCGACGCCGTCGAGCCTGGGGTCCAGCGCGAACTCCGCGCGGCAGTACGAGCAGCGGCGCTTGGGACGCTGGCGCTGGAGCAGGTTCTTCGAGCAGTGCGGGCAGATCATCGCGGCACCTCCGGCACCGGCCAGCTGAGGAATCCGACATGGCGGTTCAGCGCCCGCTCGGCGGCCCGCTCGGCCATCGCCAGCAGCCGCTTGGGCGGAACGGCGGCGAGCGGGCTCCACAGGCCCGCCGCGTACCAGGCGCGCTCGGCCCCGGTGAGCCGCGGCAGCCCCCGCAGCAGTTCCTCCAGCGGCTCGCGCCGCTGGTGCGCGTACAGGTGGACGGCACGGTCCTGCGCCGTCAGGACGGCGCGCGCCGACAGACCGGCGTCCACGACCGGGCGCTCCGGCCGCGCGGCGCGGACCTCGGCGACCAGCAGACAGCCCTGCGGCGAGGCGTCGTGCAGCACCACCACCGGCAGGTCCCCGGGCAGGTCCCCGGGCGTGGCGACGATCAGCGCCCCGTGCCGCTCCGGGAAGGCGTTGGCGTACAGGAAGGCGGCCACCGTCGGGTCGGGGCAGAGCACCGCGAGGGCCGGCGGGCCCTGCGGTGCGACGGGCGTGACGGCGGAGTCCTCGACCACGCCCGCCGGGAGGCCGCCGTAGACCTGGACCCACCGGTCCACGACCGTGCCCCGGAACACCGCGACGGGCCAGGCGGTGCGCTCGGCCAGCGGAGTGGTCCACTCCTCCTGCTCCCGCCACAGGGCGTCCCGCTGTTCCTCCCAGACCAGGTCGGCCTGCTTCCAGCGGTCCATGATCCGTCGGCGCCGCGCCAGCCGGAGCGCCGGTTTCGCCATCGTCGCGAGCAGGCCGAGACCGAATAGGGCGGCCAGGACGGTGATCACGATGGCGAAGGGGACGTGCACGGCGAGGACGTAGGCGACGACCAGCGAGACGACGCCGAGGCCGAGGCCGAGGGACACGTCGGCGACGCCGTCGAAGTGGGGACTCGGCAGCCGCCCCGGCGGCACCCGGCGAGGCAGGGGCGACGGCCGCCCCCGCTCCTGGTGCGCCCAGCGGAGCTGTTCGACGGTCAGCAGGACCCGCCCGCCGTCGCCGAGCCGCTCGACGGTGCGCTTCAGTCGGAGGTCCTGCAGACCCTTGGTGAGCTTCGGCTCCAGGGCGAACGGCTGCCGGCAGCGTCCGCAGATCAGGCCCGTGCGTTCGCGGGCGAGCAGCCGGGCCTCGCAGCGCGGGCAGATCATCGCGTGGACTCCTCCAGCGCCGCCGCCAGCCTGCGCAGCCCGGCGGCCAGCCGCTCCCGTCGGCCGACCGGCCCGATCCGCTGCCCGCGCTCCACCGCCCGCAGCGCCTCGGCGAGTTCGTCTTCCGAGCGGCGCTCGGCCTCCGCCGCGGTGATCGCGTAGTCCTCGTGGTCGATGCCGTACCCGGTGTTGGCGGCCAGGATGTTGAGCGGCTCGCGGCCCCGGTTGGCGAAGGAGTGCGGCATCAGCTCGGGTATCCGGATCAGCAGCCCGGGCGTCAGCGGCAGGTCCACCACCCGGCGCCGCTCGGCGTCGTACAGGCCGCAGGCGGCGTGGCCGAGGCTGAGCACCAGGTGCTCGCCGCCGTGCGCGTGCGGGGTGAAGGCGCTGCGCGGTGCGACGATGCCGAGCTTGTACGTGGCGTTCGAGGGCCGCTCCGGCGAGGTCTTGGCGTCGCCCACCAGGTAGTGGGCGAACTGGCCCTCGTCGATGAACCGCAGCAGCTCCTCACCGGCCGGTCCGTGCGCCGATCCGGGCCCCAACTCGCGGGCGCCGTCCCGGTCGGCGAGCAGGACGCGGCCGTCCGGGCGCAGCCGGTACAGCTCGGCGCCGGCCGGCAGCCGCCCGGCGAGTCGTTCGAGTTCCCGCAGACCGGACCGTACGGACATCGGCCACCCACCCCCACCTCGACCTGTGCGACGTCATCCCCGGTGACGCGGACCGCCGCGCGGCCGGTTCCCGCCGTCCGGGACCGACCTCGCGGATCCTACGCAACCGGGGTGACATCGCCCAGAGCGGTGTGTTGACGCGGGATCAACGGCCGCGGGCCACCACGAAGTCCGGCAGCGCGGCGAGGAAGGCCAGCGCCTGCGCCGCCTCCTCGTCGGCCGGCTCCGGCGCCGTCGCCAGCACCGCCGAGACCTCCCGCCCGGCGGCGGACACCAGGCCGGCCGCCGCCTCCCGGGCGTGCGCCACGCAGTCGTAGGCCGTCATCCGCTCCAGCAGCCAGGCGACCTCCTCGGCCGCGCCGGGGCCGCGCTGCGCCCGGGTGAGGCTCAGATGGCGCACCACCCGGGCCCGTTCGGCGGGGGTGGCGCGCTCCAGCAGCCGGATCAGCATCAGGGTGCGCTTGCCCTCCCAGAGGTCCCCGGCGATCTCCTTGCCGTACTCCTCGGCCTCCCCGGTCAGGTTGAGCACGTCGTCCTGGATCTGGAAGGCCGCGCCCAGGTACCAGCCGAACCGGTCCAGCCGGTCGGCGTCGGCGCCCGCCCCCTCGGCGACCAGCAGGCCGGAGCGGCACGGGTAGAGGAAGGTGTACCAGGAGGTCTTCTTCAGGCACATCCGGTAGTAGTCGGTGCCGGTCAGCGCGCAGGCGTTGTCCCGGATCCAGGCGATCTCCAGGGCCTGGCCCTCCAGGGACTGGCGGCACATCAGCTCGGTCTCCTCGAACAGCCGCCAGGCCAGTTCCCCGCCGAGCCCGCGCCGGTTGGCCATCACCCGGCGCAGGCCGAGCAGGTTGGTCGCGTTGCCGACGTTCAGCGCGACCTCGACGCCGTAGCGGGCGGGCAGGGTGGGCGCGCCGCGGCGCAGCTCGCTGCCGTCCTGGATGTCGTCGTGGACGAGGAAGGCGTTGTGGAACAGCTCCACGGTGACGGCCGGGTTGAGCGCCCGTTCGGAGCGACCGCCGAAGGCCGCGCAGGTGGCCAGGCAGAGCGCCGCGCGCAGGCCCTTGCAGGGGCGGGTCGGGTAGTCGGCGGCCAGTTCGTAGAGGTAGGGCGGGCTCTGCTCGGGGATGTGGCGCAGGAGTTCGGCGACGGTCCGCTCGCGGTAGCGGGCCAGCACGTGCTCGACCAGGGGTGCGCCGAGGGCGGGGGCTGCGGCCGGGGCCGTCACCCCCGGGGCCGCTCGTCCGGCCCGGTGCCGGGCGTGCCGCCGGTGCCGTCGGCCGGGCGGGCGGTGTGCTGCGGTCCGAAGGCGTCCTGGAGGCCGCGGTTGGCGAGGCCGGGGGCGAGCGAGCCGAGCCTGAGCAGCAGGTCGAGGACGTCATGGGCGTTGGCGGTGAGCCGACGGGCGTGCTCGGAGACCTCGCCGCCGGTGCCGGCGAGCACCCGCTCGCCGACCGCGTCGATGAGCTGGTGGGTGTTCTCCGAGACCCGGCGCACCAGCCGGTCGAACTCCTCCTGGTCGACGCGGTGCTCGTCGGCCAGCCGCTCCGTCGCGACCTCGGCGTCGGCGATCCCGGCGGCCAGCTCGCGCTCCAGGACGGCCGCCGCCTCCATCACCGCGCGCGAGCCCTGCTCGCCCAGATCGCTGAACCGACCGGCGTCGGGCATGGCTGACCTCCTGGTTCACGTCCCGGACGGGGCCGGGGACGGCGGGCCGGTGCGGCGCCGCCCCGGCTCTCTTGATCGCCGATGGTACACGGCCGTGTGCGGAGCGTGTCCGTGGCGGCGCGGGGGTGGCGTCCGGTGCGGGCGCGTGCCGTGGTGCGCGGTCGCGGACCCGGCGTGCGGTGCGGAGCGTGCGCCGCCTGCCGCCCGGGCGGCTCCCGGGGCCCTGGTGCGGCGGTCCGGCGAGTCGGTGGCCGGACGCCTCCCGGTCACTGGTAGTGATGGCCTGGTCGCGGAGCGATCCGCCGGGGGTACGGCACGGGACAGGGAGCGGTCATGGGTGGCAGGCAGCGTCCGCCGAAGGCGCGGAGCGTCCGGTCGGTGGTCGACACCGGAGCGGAGATCGCGAGGCTGGAGGGCTACCTCGCCTGGGAGGCGGAGGTCGCCGCGGCCGAGCGGGACGCCCGGGCCTTCGCCGCTCTCTTCCCCTGGCTCCCGGAGGACGACCGCGAGGCGCTGGAGCGCGCCTACGCCGACGACCGGCTCCGGTACGCCGAGGAGGTCGTCGACCGGGCCGTCGGCCGCTGCCGGGAGCTGGCCGCCCGCTACCGCGCCGAGTGCCGCCGGATCTGCGCCCGCTGGGCGGCGGTCTGCCTGTCGGTGGCCTTCGCCGCCGCGCTGCTGGCCGTCCTTCCGGTGGCGCTGCGCGGCTGACGCCCCGCCACCGGGCGCGCACGGGCCCGCCGCACACCCCTCGGGTG
>NZ_JBHVER010000249.1:0-10279 GCF_042802195.1 Kitasatospora sp. NPDC057500
GAGGGGGCCCGCCCCGGTGTCTGGCCGAGACTGCGGTTACCCGGGGACGCCGGGGATGAGGCCGTCGCCCTCGGTCCGCAGCAGCTCGCGGACCTGGTCGATGGTGGCCTCGGCGTCCGGCAGGATCAGGTCGGACGGCTCCAGGGAATCGTCCGGCAGCGGGGTGCCGAATTCCTTCACCGCGCCGAGCAGCTCACCGAGCGCCCGGCGGAAGTGTTCCTCGTCCCCCGACTCCAGTGCGGTGAGGAGCTCCTCGTCGAGCTCGTTGAGCCGGTTCAGATGGGTCTCGCCCACCTCGAACTGGCCCTCACCCATGACCCTCATGATCATGCCGTGCGTCTCCCTGTTCCTGGGGATTTCTCCCGGAGGTGCTCCGGGGCGGAGCTCAGGTCACTTGTTGTAGTTGATCCGCGGGCTGTCCTGCTGCTGCGGCGCGGCGTCCTGCGGGCGGCCCTGCTCGATCGCCTGCGGGCCGGAGGCCGGGGAGCCGCCGGTCAGCTCGGCCTTCATCCGGGCCAGCTCCAGCTCGACGTCGGAGCCGCCGGCCACCCGCTCCAGCTCGGCCTCGATGTCGTCCTTGCGGCCGAGACCGCTGGCGTCGTCGAGCGCGCCGGAGGCCAGCAGCTCGTCGATCGCACCGGCCCGGGCCTGCATCTGCGCGGTCTTGTCCTCGGCCCGCTGGATCGCCAGACCGACGTCGCCCATCTCCTCCGAGATGCCGGAGAAGGACTCGGCGATCCGGGTCTGCGCCTGGGCCGCGGTGTAGGTGGCCTTGATGGTCTCCTTCTTGGTCCGGAAGGCGTCGACCTTGGCCTGCAGCCGCTGGGAGGCGAGCGTGAGCTTCTCCTCCTCGGCCTGGAGCTGCTGGTACTGCACCTGAAGGTCGTTGATCTGGGACTGCATGTTCGACTTGCGGGTCAGGGCCTCGCGGGCGAGGTCCTCCCGGCCGAGCGAGAGCGCCTTGCGGCCCTGGTCCTCGTACTTCGCCGACTGCTGCTGCAACTGGGTCAGCTGGAGTTCCAGGCGCTTGCGCGAGGTGGCCACGTCCGCGACGCCGCGACGCACCTTCTGCAGCAGCTCCAGCTGCTTCTGGTACGAATAATCCAGCGTCTCGCGCGGGTCCTCCGCCCGGTCCAGGGCCTTGTTCGCCTTGGAGCGGAAGATCAGCCCCATACGCTTCATGATTCCGTCGCTCATGGGCCTCGGGTGCCCCCTTCTCCGGCCTGCGGTCTCTATCTCGTTACCAGACACGACGAGTGTATGTGCAGCGAGCCCGTCGCCGCAGTGCACCTGCCTGCAACAAGCCTGCTACAGGTCGGTCCCGCAAAGCCTCCTCCGGGGGGTGGATTCCGTTCTCCTTCCACCCGCCGGTCAGCGGAGTGATCCCCTACGGGGAACCCCGGGGAAACCCGAAGCCGCCGGCCCGGGACGCGATCGATATGGGTTTGGTTCCCGGGGGACCGGAGAACGGAGTCCCGCACCCCGTACGCTGGTGGTGTGTTCCGACGCCGTTCAGATGATGCCGCTGCCTCCGCCGCCGTGCTGGAGAAGCAGGACGAGACGACCCAGCCCCGCGACCCGCAGGCGAAGAAGGGCCGGCCCACGCCCAAGCGCAGTGAGGCCGAAGCCAACCGGCGGACCCGGGTGAGCGTGCCCAAGGACCGCAAGGAGGCCGCCCGCCAGGCCCGCGACCGGGTGCGTGCCGAGCGCGAGAAGCAGCGCACCGCGCTGCTGGAGGGCGACGAGCGCCACCTGCCGGCCCGTGACAAGGGCCCGGTGCGCAAGTTCGCCCGCGACTACGTGGACGCCCGCTGGTCGCTGGCCGAGTTCTTCCTTCCGGCCGCCGTCCTCATCCTGGTGCTCAGCATCGTCAAGGTGCCGGCCCTCCAGCTGCTCTCCACGCTGCTGTTCCTGCTCTTCTTCGTCCTGGTGATCCTGGACTTCGTCCGGCTGGGCTTCGGCCTGCGCAAGCAGCTCGCCGAGCGCTTCGCCGGGCAGAACACCCGCGGCGCGGTCGCCTACGGCATGATGCGCATCCTGCAGATGCGCCGGCTGCGACTGCCCAAGCCGCAGGTGCGGCGCGGGGAGAAGCCCTGACCGCCGAACCGGTGGACTCCGGCTGGGCCCCTCCCGTCTGGGACGGGCCCGGCCTCTACGCGCTCCCCGGCCAGGGCGGCGGCGGCCACGACCGGGCCGCCCAGGAGCGCGGGTACGAGCGCGGCGGGTACGAGCTGACCGGGTACGAGCGGCGGCTGCCCTCGCGCAGCGGCTCCTTCGCCGGCGGCGCGGGCCCCTCCCCCGGGCGGCCCGGCTCGCTGCGCAACCTCGTCCGGCAGGAGATGGTCGCCCGGCAGCTCGCCGAGCAGCTCACCGGCCGCGCCGCGCAGCGCGTCCTCGACATCGGCTGCGGCCAGGGCACCCAGGCACTGCGGCTGGCCCGGGCCGGCCACTACGTCACCGGCATCGACTCCGACCCGGCCGCGCTGGGCACCGCCCAGGAGGTGCTCGCCGTGGAGCCCGACGCGGTGCGCGAGCGGGTCCAGCTGCTGATCGGCGACGGGCACCAGTGCGGGCGCTGGTTCGGGGCGCGCAGCTTCGACGTCGTGCTCTGCCACGGCGTGCTGATGTACCTGCCGGACCCCGATCCGATGATCGCCTCGCTGGCCCGGCTGCTCGCCCCCGGCGGGCTGCTCTCGCTGGTGGTGCGCAACCGCGACGCGCTCGCGCTGCGGCCCGCCGCGGCCGGCGACTGGCGGGCCGCCCTGGACGCCTTCGAGAGCGACCGGTACTACAACCGGCTCGGGCTGGCCGCCCGTGCCGACCGGATCGCCGACCTCACCGTCACCCTCTCCGAGGTGTCCGTGCCGCTGCGACACTGGTACGGCGTCCGGGTCTTCACCGACCACGCCCCCGACGACGCGGCGCCGGTCGACGGCCGCCAGCTCGCCCAGCTGCTGGAGGCCGAGGAGCGGGCCGGGCGCACCGACCCGTACCGGCGGGTCGCCGCGCTGCTGCACGTCGTCGGGATGAAGTAGCCGCCGGGACGCAGCGGCCGCCGCCCGCGCGGGCGGCGGCCGTCCGGCAGGGCTCAGTCCTCGTGCAGGCTCATCGTGTAGATCTCACGGTCGTCGTCCAGCAGCACGGCGCGGTCCACACCGTCCTCGGCCAGTTGCTTCCAGTTCTCCCCGATCCAGGTCTCCGCGTCCCCCTGGCCGGCGAACTCCTCCGCCTGCCCGCTGTCCGGGGCCACCACAGTGCCGTCCGCCTTCTCGTACCGCCACGTCCAGACCATGCCCGGCTCCTCCCGCCGACGATCAGCCATGCGCTGTGTGCGCACCCTAAGCCCTCAGGTTGCCCGGCGGGATCTTCGGTATGCGCGGTGCGCGAGGATGGGACGCATGACTCCTGACGCCCCGCTCCCCCGCACCCTCGTCCTCGGCGGCGCCCGGTCCGGCAAGTCCACCAGGGCCGAGCAGCTGCTCGCCCACCACGAGGACGTGCTGTACGTCGCCACCAGCGGGAGCCGGGTCGGCGACGCCGAGTGGGCGCAGCGGGTCGCGCTGCACCGGGAGCGGCGCCCGGCGGGCTGGCGCACCGCCGAGACCTGCGACCTGGAGGCGGTCCTGGCCGACACCGCCGACCCGGCGCCGGTGCTGGTCGACTGCCTGGCGCTGTGGCTGACCGCCGTGATGGACGAGTGCGGGGCCTGGGACGACGCGCTCTGGGCGGACGGCGGCGAGGCGGCGGTGCAGCGGCGGTGCGACGCGCTGGCGCTGGCCTGGGCCGGCACCGGGCGCCAGGTGGTGGCGGTCTCCAACGAGGTGGGCATGGGCGTCGTCCCGGCCACCGCGGCCGGCCGGCGGTTCCGGGACACCCTGGGCCGGCTCAACATGGCGGTCGCGGACGCCTCCGAGCGTGTGCTGCTGGTCGTCGCGGGGCAGGTTCTCACCGTCAAGCCCGCCGTCGGCTGAACAATCTGTCCACTCACCTCCGGGGCGCGTGAACAGCTGCGGCGTGTAGCCTTCCGGACGATGGACACGACCGTGGATCTCGATACGTTCTCCTCGCTCGTCGAGCGCCCCGACGAGAGCGCCCGGCGCGCCGCCGAGGAGCGGTGGCAGGCGCTGGACCGGCCGCGCAACGGCCTCGGCAAGCTGGAGGAGTTGGGCGCCTGGCTGTCGTCCGTACAGGGGTGCTCCCCGGTGCGGCCGCTGTCGGCGCCCAAGGTGGTGCTGTTCGCCGCCGACCACGGGGTGGCCCGGCTCGGGGTGTCGCGGCTGCCCGCGCAGGGCGGCACGGCGGCGCGGGTGCGGGCCGTGCTCGACGGCAACGCGCCGGTCGCGCTGCTCGCCCGGCGGTTCGGCGCCGGGGTGCGGGTGGTGGACGTCGCGGTCGACGCCGACGCGGCCGACTTCCCCGGTGAGGTGACGGCGCACCGGGTGCGGCGCGGCTCCGGGCGGATCGACGTCGAGGACGCGCTGAGCCCCGAGGAGACCGCCAAGGCGTTCCGGGCCGGTATGGCGGTGGCCGACGAGGAGGCCGACGCGGGGACCGACCTGGTGGTGCTGGGCGACCTCGGCGTCGGTGCGACCACGGTGGCGGCGGTGCTGGTCGGCGCGCTCTGCGGGACGGACGCGGCGGCGGTCACCGGACGCGGCTCGGGCATCGACGACCGGGTGTGGATGGTCAAGTGCGCGACGGTGCGGGACTCGCTGCGGCGGGCCCGTCCGGTGCTGGGCGACCAGCTGGCGCTGCTCGGGGCCACCGGCGGCGCGGACTTCGCGGCGATCACCGGCTTCCTGCTCCAGGCCGCGGTGCGCAAGCTGCCGGTGGTGCTGGACGGCGTGGTCTCGGCGGCCTGCGCGCTGGTCGCGCAGCGGATCGCGTTCCGGGCCCCGGAGTGGTGGCGGGCCGGGCAGAGCAGCGGCGAGCCCGCGCAGGCGAAGGCGTACGACCGGCTGACGCTGACGCCGTTGCAGGAGCAGGGCATCACCATGGGCGAGGGGGTCGGCGCGCTGATGGCGCTGCCGCTGCTCCAGGCCGCGGCGGACACGCTGGCCGAGAAGATGCCGGAGCCGTTCACCCCGGCGGCGCCGAAGGAGCCGGCCAGGCTGCCGACGGCGGCGGAGCTGCTGGGGAAGCTGTAGCAGGAGTCCGGGCCCGGGCCGCGTCGTGATGACCGGTCCGGGCCCTTTCGCTGTTCCGAGTGGTCGGTGGGTGGTCGGTGTGTGGGACGGGGTGCGGTTCGCGTTCGGGACCTTGTCGGTGGTGCCGGTGCGGGTGCGGCGGTGGGACCGGGAGGCCGGGGGGCGGGCGATGGTGCTCGCGCCGCTGGTCGGGGTGGTCCTGGGGGCGGTCGCGGCGGGCGCCGGCGCGCTGGTCGCCTGGCGTGCGGGCGGACTGCTCGGCGCGGTGGCGGCGGTCGCGGTGCTCGCGGTGCTCACCCGGGGCCTGCACCTGGACGGCCTCGCGGACGTCGCGGACGGCCTGGGCAGCGGGAAGCCCGCCGAGGACGCGCTGCGGATCATGAAGCAGTCGGACATCGGCCCGTTCGGGGTGCTCACCCTCGTCCTGGTGCTGCTGGCGCAGGTCGCGGCGCTGGCCGGGCAGTTCGCCGCCTCCCCGCTGCGCGGCGCGCTCGCGGTGCTCGCGGCAGCGGTGGCCGCGCGCTGCGCGCTCGCCTGGGGGTGTCTGCGGTCGGTGCCGGCGGCCCGTCCGGGCGGGCTGGGCGCGATGGTGGCGAGCACCGTGGCGCCGGGTGCGGCCCTCGCCTCGACGGTCGGCGCGGCGGCCCTCCTCGCCCTCGCCGGCGTGACTGACGGCCGGTCAATCGCCTTTCTGCCCCTGGCTTCTGCGCTGGGCGTCGGCGGAGCGTGGCTGCTGCTGCGGCGCTGTCGGCGGCGGTTCGGCGGGATCACCGGGGACGTGCTCGGCGCGATGGCGGAGACCGCCGCGACCGGCGGACTGCTGGCACTCGCGCTGCTGCGCTGAGGCGGACGCCCGGGGAAGGCACCAAAGGTCGTATGCCGAAAGGCGGTACACCGGGCGGCGCGTGATCCCAGCATGCGGACTACCATGCGGGGAGCACCGCAGCCCTGCACCGCCGCAGGTCCTGCCCGTCCGGCGCGCGTTGGGGCGCCGGGGCCTCTGGTGTGCGCGACCGCCGCGTCGGTGGGCGCGCGCAGCCAGGGGCCCCGGGCCCGGCGGACGCCGGCCGGTCGGCGGCCTGTCCGGCGGTCCCGGCTGCGCCGGTGCGGCACTCGCGCCGCGGCCGGTCGTGGACCGCGAAAGAACAGGACGTTTTACGTGACTGCATTGTCTGTGAGCACCTCCTCCGCCGCCTCGCTGCGCGCGGACGCCCTGGTGATCGGTGTGGCGAAGGGCCCCAAGGGCATCGTGCTGGCCCCCGGTGCCGAGGCCGTGGCCGAGGCGTTCGAGGGCAAGCTGGCCGAGGTTCTCAGCACGCTGGGCGCCACCGGCGCCGAGGGCGAGACCGTCAAGGTCCCCTCCCCCGCCGGCCTGAAGGCCGCGCTCGTGCTCGCGGTCGGTCTCGGTGACGCCGCCGAGGGCGGCTACGGGCTGGAGGCCCTGCGCCGCGCCGCCGGTGTCGCCGCCCGCACCCTGGCGGGTGCCAAGAAGGCCGCGCTGGCCCTGCCGGCCGAGTCGGCCGACGAGATCGAGGCCGTCGCGCTGGGCGCCCTGCTGGGTTCGTACGCGTTCGGCACCTACAAGAACAACGGCAACGGCGGCAAGGAGCCGGTCGGCGAGCTGGTGCTGCTGTCGACCCGCAAGGGCAGCAAGGAGGCCAAGGCCGCCGTCGAGCGCGCCCTGGTCGTCGGCGAGGAGATGAACCGCGCCCGCGACCTGGTCAACACCGCCCCGAACGACCTGAACCCGAAGTCCTTCGCCGCGCTCGCCCAGGCGGCCGGCAAGGAGCACGGCCTCAAGGTCGAGGTGCTGGACGAGAAGGCGCTGCTCAAGGGCGGCTTCGGCGGCCTGCTCGGCGTCGGCAACGGCTCGGTCAACCCGCCGCGGCTGGTGAAGGTGGCGTACACCCACCCGAAGGCCAAGGCCACCCTGGCGTTCGTCGGCAAGGGCATCACCTACGACTCGGGCGGCATCTCGCTGAAGCCGGCCGGCCACAACGAGACCATGAAGTGCGACATGGCCGGCGCCGCCGCGGTGTTCGCCGCCGTGGTCTCCGCCAAGCGCCTCGGCCTCCAGGTCAACGTCACCGCCTGGCTGGCGCTGGCGGAGAACATGCCGTCCGGCTCGGCCACCCGCCCGGGCGACGTGCTGCGCATGTACGGCGGCAAGACCGTCGAGGTGCTGAACACCGACGCCGAGGGCCGTCTGGTGCTGGCCGACGCCATCGTGCGGGCCGGCGAGGAGAAGCCGGACGTGATCGTCGACGTCGCCACCCTGACCGGCGCGATGATGATGGCGCTGGGCAACCGCACCTTCGGCGTGATGGCCAACGCCGACGAGCTGCGCGAGACCCTGCACACGGCCGCCGGCGAGGTGGGCGAGCAGTCCTGGCCGATGCCGCTGCCGGCCGAGCTGCGCAAGGGCATGACCGAGTCGACCGTCGCCGACCTGGCCAACATGGGCGAGCGGATGGGCGGCGGCCTGGTGGCCGGCCTGTTCCTGAAGGAGTTCGTGGCCGAGGGCATCGACTGGGCGCACCTGGACATCGCCGGCCCGGCGTTCCACGAGGGCGCGCCGTTCGGCTACACCCCCAAGGGCGGCACCGCCTCCGCGGTGCGCACCCTGGTCCGCTTCGCCGAGCAGAAGGCGGCGGGCGGCAAGGCCTGACGGCCGGGTACGACCGAGGGACGGGGTCCGGTGCGCACGCGCCGGACCCCGTCCGGCTTCCCGGGGCCGGTTACCTGCCGGTAGGGGGCGGGACCGCCCGCCGCACCCCTGTTCGCTGCGGGCGAAACTTTGTTCCGCAGTGCGGAACCGGGGGCTCCGCGGGCCCCGCGACCCTCCGCCCCTCCCCCTGTCAACACCGCTCTGAGCTGCGACGATGCCCCTCCGTCCGGGGTGTTCCCACCCCTGCGACCGCCCCTCGGGACACCCCTGGAGCGGACCCGGACATCAGCGGCCGCGAACAAGTGCGAAGATGTATTTCCGGCACGACTGGGCGCCCCACAAAGGCTTCCGACCCACCGGACCGCGACCGGCCCGGCGATCCACACCCCATTGCATGGAGGACGTGACGTGGCGAACGACGCCAGCACCGTTTTCGACGTAGTCATTCTCGGAGGCGGAAGCGGCGGTTACGCCGCGGCGCTCCGCGGCGCCCAGCTGGGCCTGAGCGTCGCCCTGATCGAGAAGGGTGAGCTGGGCGGTACCTGCCTGCACCGCGGCTGCATCCCGACCAAGGCGCTGCTGCACGCGGCCGAGATCGCCGACGAGACGAAGGAGGCCGCCGAGTTCGGCGTGCTGGCCACCTTCCAGGGCATCGACATCAACGGCGTCCACAAGTACAAGGACGACGTCATCGCCGGCCTGTACAAGGGCCTGCAGGGCCTGGTGGCGTCCCGCAAGGTCACCTTCATCCAGGGCGAGGGCAAGCTCTCCTCGCAGACCTCGGTGGACGTCAACGGCCAGCGCATCGAGGGCCGCCACATCGTCCTGGCGACCGGTTCCGTGCCGCGTTCGATCCCGGGCCTGGAGATCGACGGCAACCGCGTCATCTCCTCGGACCACGCCCTCAAGCTCGACCGCATCCCGAAGTCGGCCGTCATCCTCGGCGGCGGCGTGATCGGTGTCGAGTTCGCCTCCGTCTGGAAGTCGTTCGGCGTCGACGTCACCATCGTCGAGGCCCTGCCGCACCTGGTCCCGCTGGAGGACGAGAACTCCTCCAAGCTGCTGGAGCGCGCCTTCCGCAAGCGCGGCATCAAGTTCGAGCTGAAGGCCCGCTTCACCGGCGTCGAGTACACCGAGACCGGTGTGCGCGTCTCCACCGAGAACGGCAAGCAGATCGAGGCCGACCTGCTGCTCGTCGCCATCGGCCGCGGCCCGGTCTCGGCCGGCCTCGGCTACGAGGAGAACGGCGTCGCGATGGACCGCGGCTACGTCCTCGTCGACGAGTACATGCGCACCAACGTGCCGACCGTCTCGGCCGTCGGCGACCTCGCCCCGACCCTGCAGCTGGCGCACGTCGGCTTCGCCGAGGGCATCCTGGTCGCCGAGCGCCTGGCCGGCCTCAAGCCGGTGCCGATCGACTACGACGGCGTCCCGCGCGTGACCTACTCCAACCCCGAGGTGGCCTCCGTCGGCATCTCCGAGGCCAAGGCCGTCGAGCTGTACGGCAAGGAGAAGGTCGTCACCCTCAAGTACAACCTGGCCGGCAACGGCAAGAGCAAGATCCTGAAGACCGCCGGCGAGATCAAGCTCGTCCAGGTCAAGGACGGCGCCGTGGTCGGTGTCCACATGGTCGGCGCCCGCATGGGCGAGCAGGTCGGCGAGGCCCAGCTGATCTACAACTGGGAGGCCCTGCCGGCCGAGGTCGCGCAGCTCATCCACGCCCACCCGACCCAGTCCGAGGCCCTCGGCGAGGCGCACCTGGCGCTGGCCGGCAAGCCGCTGCACGCGCACGACTGATCGCGCCCCCATACCCCCCATTCCAGTTCGCAAGACTTGATAGGAGTCGCTGAAACCATGGCGGTCTCAGTAACACTGCCCGCGCTGGGCGAGAGCGTTTCCGAGGGCACCGTCACCCGTTGGCTGAAGGCCGAGGGTGAGCGCGTGGAGGTCGACGAGCCCCTGCTCGAGGTCTCCACCGACAAGGTCGACACCGAGATCCCGGCGCCGGCCTCCGGCATCCTGGCCTCGATCAAGGTCGGCGAGGACGAGACCGTCGAGGTCGGCGCCGAGCTGGCGATCATCGACGACGGCTCGGGCGCCCCGGTCGCCGCTCCGGCCCCGGCCGCGGAGGCCGCTCCGGCCGCCGCCCCGGCTCCGGTCGCGGAGGCCCCGGCCGCCGCTCCGGCGCCGGTGGCCGAGGCCCCGGCCGCTCCCGCCGCCGCTCCGGCCGCCCCGGCCGGCGACGCCACCCCGGTGCTGCTGCCCGCGCTGGGCGAGTCGGTCACCGAGGGCACC
Source organism: Kitasatospora sp. NPDC057500 (assembly GCF_042802195.1). Taxonomy (NCBI): domain Bacteria; kingdom Bacillati; phylum Actinomycetota; class Actinomycetes; order Kitasatosporales; family Streptomycetaceae; genus Kitasatospora; species Kitasatospora sp. NPDC057500. The sequence goes on from NZ_JBHVER010000249.1 coordinate 10,111, forward strand.
GTCACCCGCTGGCTGAAGGCCGAGGGCGACACCGTCGAGGTCGACGAGCCGCTGCTGGAGGTCTCCACCGACAAGGTCGACACCGAGATCCCGTCGCCGGTCGCCGGCACGCTGGTGAAGATCCTGGTCGGCGAGGACGAGACCGCCGAGGTCGGCGCCCAGCTCGCGC
>NZ_JBHVER010000250.1:0-10194 GCF_042802195.1 Kitasatospora sp. NPDC057500
GTCGAGCACGACGCGCAGCGTCGTGCTCGACGGGCCGTCGGCGATCAGGGTGTACGTGCCGGGGGGAAGGGAGCAGAACATGAACCGGCCCCCGGCGCCGGTGGTCTCCCACAGCGCCGAGCCGGAGTCGTCCGCCAGGCGCACCTGGAGGCCCTCCACCGGGTCGCCGTCGGCGTCCAGGACGACCCCCCGCACGTGCAGCAGCTTGCGCGGCAACTCGACGTCGACCAGCACGGGCTGACGCCCGGTGACGTCGAGCGGGCGGGTCACCGGCTCGTGCGCGCGATGCACCGCCACCAGCCGGTAGCTGCCGGAGCACAGGCCGCGCAGCTCGTACCGGCCCTCGGCCGAGGTCCGGGTGGAACCGACCACCTCGCCGGCCTCGTCCATGAGGAGTACCAGGGCCTCCGGCACGGGCATCCGCAGCCAGTCGTCCCTGACGGTGCCTCTGGCCATGGTGGCCTCCGGGAGCCGGACGGTCACCTCCGCACGGTGCAGCGGGGAGGACACCTCCACCTCGGCCACCTGCGGCAGGTGCCCGCGCGCGCCGACCAGCAGCACGTACTGCCCGGCGTCCGGGACGGCGAGGTCGTAGCAGCCGTCAGGGCCCGCCGTGCCCTCGTCCAGTTGACGGCCGGTGTGGTCGACGACGGTGAGGTGCGCACCCCCGATAGGAAGGCCGCCGGTGTCCAGGACCCGCCCCCGTACCCCGGCGGAGCCGCGGCGCATGATCATGGTTGTCCGTACCTTTCGTGGTGGACTCGTTCCGGCTGCCCCGGAACGACGGGACACCGGTCCCGGGGCCCGCACGCACGACCGACCGACCGCGGGTGGCCGTGGGAGGGCCGCGGTCGGGCGGTCGTGGTGCACGGAACCGGCGCGGGAGATCCCTCGAACCGGCACGACGCCGGTCTCCCCCCACCGCGCCGCCCCCGGCCCGAACCGGTGTTACGCCCGGTCCGCGGACGGCTCCGCGCCCGCCAGGCCGTTGAAGTGGTCGTTGTCCATGAAGGCCAGGACGCGGTCGAGTTCCTCCGCGATGTCCTGGCCCGGGTCCTGGGCCCACCGCAGCATCGCGTCCAGGATGACGCCGAAGACCGCGGCGCTCACCGCCCGGACCTGGACGTCGTCCTGCGGCCGGCCGCCGCGCTCCGCCACCAGTTCGATGATGGTCTGCCGGGCCTCGGCGACGTTGCCCAGGCTGGCCGCCCAGAGCTCCGGCACGGTGAGCATCAGGACGTCTCGGTCGCGCTGCGCGCCGAGCTCCGTCGAGGACAGCCCTTCGAAGGTGCTCCTGATGGCGTACCGCAGCGCGCGCACCAGGGGCAGCTCCTTGGGCTGCTCCCGCCAGGCGTTGATGAAGAACGCCTCCTGCTCGTCGGAGACCACCAGCTCTTCCTTGGTCGGGAAGTAGCGGAAGATGGTGCTCGTGGAGACCTCGGCGGCCTCGGCGATCTGCTCCATGGTGGTGGCGTCGTAGCCCTGGTCGCGGAACAGCCGCAGCGCCTGCTGCTGGATCGCGGCCCGGGTGCGGGCCTTCTTGCGCTCCCGCAGCCCGACCGCCCGCTCGCCCTTCTCAGGCGCCGGACCGCCGTGCACCTTCGCCGGAGTCATGGGGGCCTCCACCACCAACGCTCTCACTCTTGCAAGTGACAGTAGGCTATCAAACGAAGTCGGCGACGCAGGATGAATGGAAAAACTCCGGCGTACACGACCGGTGCTCAGTGGCTGCCGAACTCCTGGTCCAGCAGATCGAAGATGTCCTCGTCGCTGACCGCCTCCAAATCCGCCGCCGAGTCGTTCCGTGCGTCCCCGAACAGCGGGTCCGGCCTGCCGCCCGTCGCCTCCCGCCAGTTCCACAGCAGCGTCTCCAGCCGGCCGCCGATCTCCTCGCGCAGGCTCTCGTCCTCCGGCGGCGCGACCAGCGCCCGCTCCAGCCGCTGGAGGTCGTCCAGCAGGGTGCTCCCGCCGTCCTCCCCGTCGCCGCCGAGGAGTTCCAGCAGGTGGTCGGAGAGCTCCGCCGCCGTCGGGTGGTCGTAGATCAGCGTGCCCGACAGCTCCAGACCGGTCGCCGTCGCCAGCCGGGTCTTCAGCTCGATGCCGGTGAGCGAGTCGAAGCCCAGCTTCATGAACGGCAGGTGCGGCTCGACCTCCACCGGGCCGGTGTGTCCGAGCACCGCCGCCACCTCGGCGCCGATCGCCTCCACCAGGGCCGGGCGCCGCCGGGCGGGCGGCAGCTGCCGCAGCCGCTCGGCCAGCGGCGCCGGCCCGGACCGGGCGGCCTCCGCCGCGGGCTCGTCCGCCCCGGTGCCGCCGGTGCCGAGGTCGTCCAGCAGACGGCGCGGCCGGGCGGCCGTGAACACCTCGCCGAAGCGCCGCCAGTCGACGTCCGAGACGGTCACCCCGGTCTCGTCGTGCCCGACCGCCGCCGCCAGGGCCGCGATCGCCCGCTCGGGCGCCATGGTGCGCATGCCCGTCCGGGCCAGCGAGGCGACGTACTCCTCGTCCTGCGCCATCCCGGCACCGGCCCAGGCGCCCCAGGCCACGGCGGTGGCCGGACGGCCCTCGGCGCGCCGGTGCGCGGCCAGCGCGTCCAGGTAGGCGTTGGCCGCGGCGTACCCCGCCTGGCCTGCGCTGCCCCACACGCCCGCGCTGGAGGAGAAGAAGACCAGGACCTCCGGCGGTGCGTCCCGCAGCAGCTCGTCCAGGTGTCGGGCGCCGGCCGCCTTCGCCGCCAGCACCGCGTCCAGCTCGGCCGGCTCCTGCTCCGCCAGCGGCTTCGCCGCCCGGCCCTCCCCCGCCGCGTGGAAGACGGCGGTCAGCGGCAGGCCGACGGGGAGCGCGGCCAGCACCCCGGCCAGCGCGGCACGGTCCGCCGTGTCGCAGGCCGTGACGGTGACGGCTCCGGCGCCGAGGTCGAGCAGCTCCTCGCGCAGCGCCTGCGCACCCGGAGCGTCCGGGCCCGAACGGCTCAGCAGCACGAGGTGCTCGGCACCCTCGCGGGCCAGCCAGCGGGCGATGTGACCGCCCAGGGCCCCGGTCCCGCCGGTGATCAGCGCGGTGCCGTGCGGACGCCACCCGGTGGCCGGCCCGGCCTCGGCCAGCGGCGCGCGGACCAGCCGGCGCACCAGTACGTCCGCCCCGCGCAGCGCGACCTGGTCCTCGTCCGCGAGGCCGGCCAGCACCCCGACGAGGTTCCCCGCCGCCACCGGGTCGAGGACGGCCGGCAGGTCCACCAGCCCGCCCCAGCCGGCCGGGGCCTCCAGACCGGCGACCCGGCCCAGGCCCCAGACCTGGGCCTGCACGGGGTTGGGCAGCGGCTCGCCCTCGACGGCGGCGACGGCGCCCCGGGTGGCCGACCAGAGGGGCGCGGCCACCCGCGCGTCGCCGAGCGCCTGGAACAGTGCCATGGTCGCGGCCGTGCCCGCCGGTACCGCGCGGTGCCGCGGGTGCCCGGCCGAGGACAGCGCGAGCAGCGACAGCACGCCGTCGACCTCGCGCTCCGCGGCGGCGGTGCCCAGCAGTTCCGTCAGCTCCCGGCGGTCGGTCGCGGCGGCGTCCACCTCCAGCAGCCGGACCTCGGCGCCGTGCTCGCGCAGGGCGTCCGCGCAGGCGGCGACGGTACCGGCGTCGGCGTCCACGGGGGCGAGCAGCAGCCAGCCGCCGCCCAGCGCGGGCGCCTCGGGTGCGGCCAGCGGCTTCCACTCGATCCGGTAGCGCCAGGAGTCGAAGGACCGGGCGCCCTGCTGCCGGTGGCGCCAGGCGGCGAGGTCGGGCAGCACCGTCTTCAGCGAGGAGCGCGAGGACCCGGCCCCGATGCCGACCAGCGTGGCGAGGTCATCGGCGTCCCCGCCCTCGACGGCCTCCCAGAAGCGGAGTTCGGCGGGGTCGGCGGTGCTGGGGCGGGTGCGGTCGAGCCAGTAGCGGGTGTGGTCGAAGGCATAGGTCGGCAGCTCGGGCAGCGGACCGCCGGTGCCCAGCACCCGCGTCCAGTCCACGTCCAGGCCGTTGACCCAGGCCTGGGCCAGCCCCGTCAGCAACGAACGCGCCTCCGGACGGTCCGTGCGGGTCAGCGGCACCAGGGACACGCCCTCACCCGACAGGCTCTGCGCCGCCATCGCCGTCAGCACACCACGCGGACCGACCTCGACGAACGCTCCGACCCCGACCTGCTCGCGCGCGAACCGCACCGCATCGGCAAAACGCACCGGACGGCGCACCTGCTCCACCCAGTACTCCGCCGAGCACCACCGCTCCGCACCGACACTGCGGCCCTCGACCGTCGACACCAACGCCAGAGCGGGCTGCTTGAACGTCAGGCCGGAGGCGACGGCGCGGAACTCCTCCAGCATCGGCTCCATCCGGAAGGAGTGGAACGCGTGCGAAACCCGCAACTCCTTCGTCCGCACCCCCTCACTCCCCCACGACGCCGCCAGCTCCGCCAACGCGTCCAGGTCACCGGACACCACCGTCGCCGCAGGACCGTTGACCGCCGCGACCTCGGCGCGGCCCTCGAAGGCCGCGAGTCGTGCGACGACCTCCGCCTCCGCCGCTTCCACCGACAGCATGCCGCCGCCCTCCGGCAGCGCCTCCATCAGCCGGCCACGCGCAGCGACCAGCGCGCACGCGTCCCCCAGATCCAGCACACCCGCCACATGCGCCGCCGCCAGCTCACCGATCGAGTGCCCCACCAGCAGGTCAGGACGCAACCCGCAGGACTCCACCAGCCGGAACAGCGCCACCTCGAACGCGAACAACGCCGCCTGCGTGAACACCGTCCGGTCCAGCAACGCCGCCTCCGCCGAACCCTCCCCGGCGAACATCACCTCACGCAGCGAACGCCCCAACAACCCGTCCAGATGCGCACACGCCTCGTCCAGCACCGCCGCGAACACCGGCGCCGACGCATACAACTCCCGCCCCATGCCCGGACGCTGAGCACCCTGACCCGAGAACAGGAACGCCGTCCCCGCCTCCGCGCCCACCTGGCCGGCCACCACACCACCGGCCACCCGGCCCGCCTCGGCGAAGCCCGACAGGCCGACCAGCACCTCCGACCGGTCGCCACCGACCACCGCCAGGCGATGACCGAGAGCCGATCTGGCCGCCAACGACCTCGCCAGTGGCACGAGTTCGCGCTCGGGTCGGTCCTGGGCGAACTCCAGCAGCCGGGCCGCCTGGGCCCGCAGCCCACCGGAGCTGCCGCCCGAGAGGACCCAGGCCACCGGCTCGCCCGACAGCAGCGGGCCGTCGGCCTCGGCGGCCTCCTCCGCTTCGGCGGGGGCCTCCTCGACGATCACGTGCGCGTTGGTGCCGCTCGCCCCGAAGGAGGAGATCCCGGCGCGCCGGGCCCGCTCGCCGCGCGGCCAGGCGACCGGCTCGGTCAGCAGCGACACCGCGCCCTCCGACCAGTCGACGAACGGCGACGGCTGGTCCACGTGCAGGGTGCGCGGCAGCTCCTCCTGCTGGAGGGCCATCACCATCTTGATCACACCGCCGACGCCGGCCGCCGCCAGTGTGTGCCCCATGTTGGACTTCAGCGAGCCCAGCAGCAGCGGACGGTCCTGCTCGCGGTCCTGGCCGTAGGTGGCGATCAGGGCCTGCGCCTCGATCGGGTCGCCGAGCTTGGTGCCGGTGCCGTGCGCCTCCACGGCGTCGACCTCGTCGGCCGACAGGCCCGCGTTGGCCAGCGCCGCCCGGATCACCCGCTGCTGCGACGGGCCGTTGGGCGCCGTCAGGCCGCTGCTGGCGCCGTCCTGGTTGATCGCACTGCCCCGCACCACGCCGAGCACCCGGTGGCCCAGCCGCTTGGCGTCCGACAGCCGCTCCAGCGCGATCAGGCCCACTCCCTCCGCCCAGGCCGTGCCGTCCGCGCCCGCCGCGAACGGCTTGCAGCGGCCGTCCGGCGACAGGGCCCGCTGGCGGGAGAACTCGATGAATCCGCCCGGACCCGCCATGATCGTCACGCCGCCGGCGAGGGCCGTCGTGCACTCGCCCTGGCGCAGCGCCTGGACGGCGAGGTGCAGGGCGACCAGCGAGGAGGAGCACGCGGTGTCCACCGTCACCGCCGGGCCCTCGAACCCGAAGGAGTACGACACCCGGCCGGACAGCACACTGGAGGTGTTACCGGTGAAGGCGTAGCCCTCGACGCTCTGCGCCACCTGCTCCAGGTCCGGGATGTAGGAGACGGCCGCCCCGCCGACGAAGACGCCGGTCCGGCTTCCCTTCGCGGCCGGCGGGTTGATCCCGGCGCGCTCCAGCGCCTCCCAGGCGACCTCCAGCAGCAGCCGCTGCTGCGGGTCCATCGCCAGCGCCTCGCGCGGCGAGATCCCGAAGAACTCCGCGTCGAAGCCCGCGATGTCGTCCAGGAAGCCGCCCCGGCGGGTGTACGACTTGCCGGACCGGTCCGGGTCCGGGTCGTAGAGGTCCTCCGGCCAGTCGCGGTCGGTCGGGAACTCCGAGGTGGCGTCCACGCCCTGGGCGACCAGCTCCCACAGCGCCTCGGGGGTGTTCACCCCGCCCGGGTAGCGGCAGGCCATGCCCACCACCGCGATCGGCTCGTGCGCCGCGTCGATCAGCCGCTGGTTCTCCCGCTGGAGCCGCTCGCGCTCCTTCACCGACGCTCGCAGGGCCCGGACGATGTCCTCAGTCGAGGCAGCCATGATGAAACCTATCTTTCCGAGTCGATTCAGGATTCGTCGCCGAGAGCGAACTGGACGAGGTCGTCGATGGCCATCAGGTCGATGGACTCCTCCTCGCTCTCCGCGCTCGCCTCCGCCTCCGTGTCGGCCGACGGGTCGGCCAGACCCAGGAGTTGGAGCAGCGGCTTCATCAGGCCGGCGCCCCTGAGGCGGTCCAGCGGGATCGTGGCGAGCGCCCGGCGAATCCCCTCCTCCCCCTGCTCCCCCCGGTCCGCCACCGGGGCGGATTCGGTTCCGGTGGGGGCGAGTTGGTCGAGGAGGTACTGGGTGAGGGCGTTGGGGGTGGGGTGGTCGAAGACGGCGGTGGCGGGCAGTCGGACGGCGGTGGCGGTGTGCAGGCGGTTGCGGAGTTCGACGGCGGTGAGGGAGTCGAGTCCCTGGTCGAGGAAGCCGCGGGTGGCGTCGATGCCGGCGGGGTTGTCGATGCCGAGGATCACGCCGATCTGGCGGCGGACCAGGGTGAGGACGTGCTGGTGGCGCTCGGTCGGGGTGAGCCCGGCGAGCTGCTCGCCCAGCGCCGGCCCGGACTGGTGGGTGGTGGCGGTCGGCCGGATGGTGGCCAGCCGCGACCAGACCGGGAGCTGCGGGATGTGGGCCGGGTTGAGCGGCGACGCGAAGTGGAGCGGACGGGCCGTCCGGTCCGCCGCGTCGAAGATCTCCAGCCCGCGCTCGGAGCTCATCGGCACGATCACGCTGCGGGACATCCGGGCGTGGTCCTGGTCGGAGAGGTGGCCGGTCATCGAGCTGGCCTGGGCCCACAGGCCCCAGGCGAGGCTGGTGGCGGCCAGGCCGTTGGCGTGGCGGTGGGCGGCGAGGGCGTCCAGGAAGGTGTTCGCCGCGGCGTAGTTCGCCTGGCCGGGGCTGCCCAGCAGGCCGGCCGCCGAGGAGAACATCACGAAGGCGCCCAGATCGTGCCCCCTCGTCAGCGCGTCCAGCAGGACGGCCGAGTCGACCTTGGAAGCCAGGATCGTCCGCAGCTGCTTCTCCGTCATGGCCGTCAGCGTGGCGTCGTCGAGGGCGCCGGTGGTGTGGATGACGGCGGTGAGGGGGTGTTCGGTGGGGATGGTGTCGATGACGTCGGTGAGGGCGGTGGGGTTGGTGGCGTCGCAGGCGGTGATGGTGACGGTGTGGGCGCCGAGGGTGAGGAGGTCGTCGCGGAGTTGGTCGGCGCCGGGGGCGTTGGGGCCCTGGCGGCTGATGAGGTGGAGGTGGGTGGTGTGGTGGTGGGTGACGAGGTGGCGGGCGAGGAGGCTGCCGAGGGTGCCGGTGCCGCCGGTGACGAGGACGGTGCCGTCGGGGTCGACGGGGGTGGGGACGGTGATGACGTTCTTGCCGGTGTGGCGGCCCTGGCTCATGTGGCGCAGGGCGTGGCGCAGGTCGGCGAGGTGCCAGGTGGTGCGGGGCAGGGCGGTGAGCGTCCCGTCGGCGAACAGGGCCAGCAGGTCCGCGAGCATGTCGCGGGTGCGGTCGGGGCCGGCCTCCTTGAGGTCGAAGGCCTGGTAGCTGGTGCCGGGGTGGGCGGCGGCCATGTCCTCGGGTTGGCGGATGTCGGTCTTGCCCATTTCGAGGTAGCGGCCGCCGGGGGCGAGCAGGGCGAGGGAGGTGTCGACGGGTTCGCCGGCGAGGGAGGCGAGGACGACGTCGAGGCCGTGGCCACCGGTGGTGGTGCGGAAGTGGTCGGCGAAGTCGAGGGTGCGGGAGTTGGCGATGTGGTCGTCGTCCAGGCCCATGGCGCGCAGGGTGTCCCACTTGGCGGGGCTGGCGGTGGCGTAGACCTCGGCGCCGAGGTGGCGGGCGAGTTGGACGGCGGCCATGCCGACGCCGCCGGTGGCGGCGTGGATCAGGACGCGTTCGCCGGGCTGGAGGCGGGCGAGGTCGTGCAGGGCGTAGTAGGCGGTGAGGAAGACCGCGGGGACCGAGGCGGCCTGCTCGAACGACCAGCCCTCCGGGACCGGCGCCACCATCCGCTCGTCCGCCACCGTCAACGGCGCGAACGCCGACGGGAACGCGCCCAGCACCCGGTCGCCGACCGCGAAGCGGGTCACCCCCGGGCCCGTCTCGACGACGACACCGGCACCCTCGCCGCCGAGGCCGTCCGCGAACCGGGCGAGGCCCAGGGAAGCCGCGACATCCATGAAGTTGAGTCCGGCGGCGCGGACTTGGAGGCGGACCTCGCCGGGTTCCAGGGGGCGGGTGGCGCGGGGGTTGGCGGCGCGGCCGACCTCGTCGAAGGTGCCGCCGCCGAGGGCGTCGATCCGCCAGTCGCTGCCGGCGCCGAACCCGGACACGGCCGGGATCTGCCCGGCGCCGGAGCCGCGTCCCACCCGCAGGGCGAGCAGGGTGGCGCTGCGCTGGGCGAGTTGGGGCTCGCCGGTCCCGAGGGCGCGGGTGATCAGGGCGGTGTAGTCGGGCGCCTCGGTGGTGTCGGGGTCGGCGTCCAGGAGGAGGAAGCGGTCGGGGTGCTCGCTCTGGGCGCTGCGGACCAGGCCCCAGGCGGTGGAGGCGGCGAGGTCGGTGACGTCGGCGCGCGGGCCCTGTCCGGCGGCGACGGCGCCCCGGGTCAGGACGATCAACGGGGTCGACTCCAGGCGGGGTTCGGCGATCCACGCCTGCACCGCCGCCAGCAGACCGGAGGCCAGGGTGTGCGCGGCCGAGGCCACGTCCTCCACCGCCTCCGGCGCGGCGAGCGGCAGCACGCCGTACGCGGGGACGGGCGCCCCGGCGTCCAGCGCCGCCACCAGCGCGGCCACATCGGCGTGGGCCGACGCCTCGGCGATGCCGGCCGCAACACCGAGCGGGTCGGCACCGAGCACCGTCAACGAGCCCGAGATCGAGGCCTGGAGGCCCTCGGCCACCGCGGCCGGGAACCAGTCCATGGTGAACAGGGCGTCCGCCCCGGGCGAGACCGCGGCCAGTTGGGTCGGGTCGGCGCGGCGCACCCGCAGCGCCTCCACCAGCAGCACCGGCTCGCCGGCCGCGTCGGCGGCGGCGATCCGCACGGTGTCCTCACCCGTGCTGCGCAGTCGGACCCGCAGCAGACCGGCTCCGGTGGCGAGCAGCGACACGCCGTTCCAGGAGAACGGCAGCCAGACGCCCTCCTGGGCGAAGCCGTCGTCGAACTGCTGGGCGTGCAGGGCGGCGTCCAGCAGCGCCGGGTGCAGACCGAAGCGGCCCGCGTCGTCCGCCGCCGGCTCGGGCAGCGCCACCTCGGCGTACAGCTCGCCGTCCGCGCCGCGCCAGACCTTCCGCAGGCCCTGGAAGACGGGGCCGTAGTTGTAGCCGCGCTCGACGAGGGTCTCGTAGGGGTCCGACATCTCCACCGGCTCGGCGCCGATCGGCGGCCACACGCGCAGCGCCGCGAGGTCCGCGTCGCCCGCGTGCGAAGGCGCCTCCGGGGCGGCGAGGGTGGCTTGGGCGTGGCGGGTCCAGGTGGTGTGGGTGGTGGTGTGGGGGCGGGAGTAGATGGTGGTGTTGCGGCAGCCGTCGGGGTCGG
>NZ_JBHVER010000251.1:0-10185 GCF_042802195.1 Kitasatospora sp. NPDC057500
TCGGGCGGTGACGTTGACGAACTTCGGTTGGGCCCGTCCGTCCGGCAAGCGGTCACACTTCGGTGAGACCGGTCAAACTTCGTTGAGACGGGTCAACCAGCACTGTCCTGTGACAGGTGATCTTGACTGTTTGCCAAGTGATCTTGACCACCGGAGTCGGCGGTATCCGAAGACCGGCAGCCCGGCGCGGGGCCGTTCGTGTCGGGGAGGGTTACCGCGCCACTTGCCAGTCGAGGCGGTGCTTTCCGGAAGTGTGCCAGTGGGTGTCCGGGACGAAGCCGTGGAACGGCCGACCGGTGGTCAGGCTGTCGGCCAAGGAAGTGAACATGTCCGCCAGGCTGGTGGCCCACAGGCCGCCCTCGGTGTCGCCCGAGCCGATACCCATCTCGTAGACGTGCCCGTAGGCGGGCCCCGGAAGGTGGTCCACGAAGAGCACGCCCCCGTCCATGGGGAGTGCGATGGGCGCCCACTAGCGGGCGTGGCCTACCAGGGTGCCCCGGCCCTCGGGATCCCAGATGTCCACCGGGAACAGCTCGACGTACCTTCGGTGGTAGGTGAGGATCTGCTCCGCGGGCAGCAGCCGGTGTGCCAGCGGCAGGAAGGACCCCGCGGGGAAAGTGTCCCCGGCGGCTCGTGGCGCGACGCCGTTGTGCAGTTCGAGCAGTGCTCGCAACTGAGGGTGCAGGGCGAAGCCGAGTCCGTCCTCCAGGCTCGCGATCTGCCCGGCGCCGGCCGCCGGCTGCAGGGCTGCGTGATCGGCCGGAGAGTGGGCGGCCAGCCAAGCGCTGAAACCCCGCCAGGCCGAGACAAGGGCAAGGGCATCGGTATCGGTCATGCCGGGACCGTAAGGCCGCGCACCGACAGGCCGGACAACGCGGCAGCTCTCGGGCGCGCTGCTCCACCGCCTGTCCTCTGACACTCGACCTGGACTGATTGACAGGTGACATTGACCGGCCGACTGTCAGCGGCGGCAGATCCAGTAGCTGTCGGCGGCCGGAGGCCCTGCGATGCTCGCCGGTCGAGCGAGTCACCACGACGACGCCGTCCTCGTACGAGACGCGGTCGCCCGCCATGACGAATACCGGCAGGTCCAGGACGACCTGGAAGTCGGAGTTGAGCTGGAACTCCCTGAGGAGCAGCATCCGCGGCACCGGGGCGACGCCGTCGACGTCGATACGCATGGGGCCGAGCATCCCGGAAGACCCACTGCGACCGCGAGAGGTTTCCCGTTCACGGAACGCACCGCATCGGTCGGCACGCCCGCAGCGGCCGAACCCCGGCCGAGAACAAGTGGCAGGAGCCCGCTGGCAGTCAAGGTCGGGTGGCAAAAGGTCAAGATCACGTGTCAGAGGACAAGCACACCGCTCACGAGAGCCACCTCGTCGAAGCCGTGACCGCGCTGCTGGCGTGCCACGACCAGCTCGGCGACGAAGCGCTGGCCCGGCCGGGGGCTGACCAGTCCCCGATGGCGGGACGGTCCGGCGGCCGCTCCGCCCCGCCGCGTGCAGCGCTGTCCGTGGAACCGGGCGGAAACCGCGCGTTCGGCTGCGGGAGCCGTGACGACCCGGCTACGTTGCCGGGAGCCCCAGCAAGGAGGAGGTCGGCGGGATGGAGTTTCCGAAACGCACGGCTCTGGCAGGACTCGGCCCGGCGGAGTACGAGGCGCTCGTGTCGCTGCGCGAGGCGGTGAACACGCTCGACGTCGAACTGCGCACGGCGCTCGCGGCGGAGGACCGGGCCCGCGCATGGGAGGCCAATGCCGAGCACGGGGCTGAGGAGAGGCGGTTCGCGTTCGAGGTCGAGGCGTTCCGCGACCTGGGGCGTGCGGCGTTCCGGTGCGCGGACGAGGTCGAGGTACTGCTGTGGCGGTACGCCAGCGCGTTCACGGTACTCGGCATCAGCATCCTGGAACGGCTGGCGGCAGGTGGCCCGCCGCTGTCCGACGCGGCGGTCGAGCGGTTGTGCGAGGAGCCGGCCCTGGCCGAGTTCGAGCGCGCGCTCTCGGTCCCGGCCGATGGCTTCCTCAACCCGGGGGAAGCGAAGCGGAACTGGCGCCGCGAGGAGCGGGTCAAACTGCTCGACTTCATCGAGATCGCCTACGAGTGCCTCGGCGACACCGAGATTGACAACCCTATGGACCGGGCCACCGCAGCCGGCGCCCGCCTCTCGGTCGACCACCCGAAGAACATGGACCGCCCCTGGGCCGGCGGCTATCTCGACACCCTGGTGGCCTTCGCCCGGCAGACCCCGCACGAGATCAGCCGCGTTCTGAAGACCTGACCCGCCACCGCCAGCCCGGTGGTCCGCCACCCGGCTGCGCAGTGCGTACCGGCCGCAGTGGCGTCCGCAGGTTGCGACTCCGATGTACGCAGGGTGCAGCGCGTCGGATGCCATCGCGCTACCGGCCGGGCGCCCATTGATCTGGGGCCGGGCCCGGCTACGCTGCCTCTGGGGCGCCCGCCGGACCCGGTACGCACAACCACGGGCCATCGGCGGCGGGCGCCTCCGAAGCAGGCAAGGATCTATGAGCCACCCCCGCTGACCTGCTCTCATGTCACTGATCGCACGGCCCGGTCGCGGCGCGGGCAGGTGTAGGTGTTGCCGGGGCACCGGGCACGTCCGGGCCGGGCTCGGTGGGTGTGGTCGGCCAGGCGCTGGTGGTACGGCACGGCGGGTGAGGGGCCTGGTCGTATGGGGACTGCAAGTCACATGGTTGCCACGGGTACGCCGTCCGGGCGGTTCGCGAGCAGGGCCGCGATGTGGTCCGCGCAGCGCAGGGCGGCCGTGGCCATGGCGTTCCGGGTCAATCCGGCGACATGGGGGTGAGCAAGGCGTTCGGCAGGCCGAAGAGCGGCGAGGCGAAGGCCGCGTGCCCGTGCTCGAAGGTGTCGATGGCGGCGGCCGCGAGCGGGTGTGCGGGGTCGCGCAGCGCATCGGTCAGCGCCTGTTCGTCAACGATCCCGCCCCGGGCGGTGTTCGGCAGGACCGACCCCGGACGCATCAGCGCGAGCTCCGCCCTCCCGACCAGGCCTTGGGTCTGCGCAGTGAGTGGCAGGTGCAGGGAGACCACATTGCTGGTTTCCAGCAGCTCGGTGAGGGAACGGGCCCGAGGTGCCGGTGCCTCGGGCGGTCGCCGCGCCCGCGGCCTCGACGTCGAGCTGAACGACATCGCCTGGATGGACATGGAGCTGTAGATCGGCCCCGTGTCGCCGAGAACCCCGTCCCTTGTGACTGAGCGCTTCACTTGGCCAGTTAGCGGTCGAGTTGGCCAGTTGAGCGCCTGGCGTTGTTCCTGGTCAGCGGGCTGCGATGCTCCAAGGGCCGTTCAACGGGGGAGTGGCCTTGGAGCATCGTCGCTGGTCAGCGGATTTGCTCAACTGGCCAAGTGAAGCGCTCAGTCACATCCCTGTGTGACTGAGCGCTTCAGTTGGCGGATGAGCAGTTGAGTTGGCGGGTTGAGCGTGACCGCCTTCGCGGTGGGCCCAGGCGCCTCCGCGAAAACCTGTTGGCGGACCACGGCGACCACTGCTACTTTCCTGGAGGCCGTGCGAGAGAACGAGGAGGTGGTACCCGTGAACGCAGTATCGACATGGGTGCTCCCCTCCGGGGTCACGGTCGGGCGGTAGGTCGTCCGGGAGCGCCGTTCACGAGCACTCCCGAAAGGCACGACCATGCGATTCACTTCTGAGCAGCGCCTCGACGACGGCGTCCTCGAACGCGAGTTCACCCTCGGTGAGATCCCCGGCATCCTGTGGACGCCCGCGTCCGCATCCGCACCGGCGCCGCTGATCCTGATCAGCCCCCCGCCCCTCGGCCTGCGCAGGATGTACCCCCGGCTGGCGGGGCGGGCCCGGTACTACGCGGCGAAGTACGGCTTCGCCGCGGCCACCATCGAGCTCCCCGGGAGCGGTGACCGGCCCCGATGGGCCGCCGCCGAGCAGGCCCGCGCCGACCTGCGGCGGGCCATGGAGGCCGGCGAACCGGTCGGCGACGAGATCATCGACGCCCTCGTCCTCCCGCTCGTCGAGAAGTCGGTCCCGGAATGGCAGGCCACCCTGGACGCCCTCCTGTCGCTGCCCGAGATCGGCGGCCCGGTCGGATACGAGGGGGGAGTGATCTCCATCGGCGTCCGGCTGGCGGTGGTCGAGCCGCGCATCTCGGCCGCCGGCTTCTTCGCCGGGAGTTTCGTGCCTCGCTCCATGTTCGAGGAGGCCCGCCAGGTCACCATTCCGCTGCAGGTCCTGCTGCAATGGGACGACGAAGGGAACGACAGGCAGGCGGCCCTGGACCTGTTCGACGCCTTCGACTCCAAGGAGAAGACACTGCACGCCAACATGGGCGGGCACACCGGCGTCCCGCAGTTCGAGCTCGACGCCGGGGCCCGGTTCTTCGCCCGGCACCTGAAGTGAGGCCAGGCCACCGCCATCGAGGACAGGCCCCGGCCATTCTCGATGCCGGTGGCCGGCAGATGCGCAACCGCCCCCGCTCGCGGCAGTACCGGCCATCGGGCGGTACCGGCCGACCGGGGCGGCAACGATCACGGGTCCGGCCCGGTCACGACGGTGTCGTGACCGGGTAGGCAGACACCCAACGCGCCAAGTGAAGTGCTAAGTCACAGAAATTGTGACTGAGTGCTTCAGTTGGCGGATGAGCAGTTGAGTTGGCGGGTTGAGCGTGACCGCCTTCGGGGTGGGCTGAGCCGGGACGAGATAGTTGGAACCCGGCCACGCATATTGGAACTGGACAGATCACGAATCTCTGCCGGTGATGGGAGCCTTTGAAACTGTTGAAACTCCCCGCCCACGCTCGCCCTCACCACTTGATTGGGCATTCAACGATGAGGGTGGGGTGTCCGCCGGTCGGAATCGGTCCGCTTCCTGTCAGCACGACGTGCCGAAGAACGCGCGTACGTCGTCGACGAGCGAGTCCGGGGCTTCCATCGCAAGGAAGTGGCCGCCGCGGTCGAGTTCGGTCCAACGGACGACGTTGTGGTCGCGTTCGGCCCAGCGGCGGATGGTCACGTCATGGGTGGAGAGCAGGACGGCGGTCGGCACTGTTCCGCGCTGACCGGCCGCCCAGTCGTCCTGTCCATCGCCCCACTCGGAGTCGTGGACGGTACCGGAGCCGGTGCTCGATCCGCCGACTGCGCCATCGCCATCGCCCCAAGTGTTCGCGGAGATCTCCTCGTAGTAGATCTGGGCGGCTGAGGCGGCGGTGCCGGTCAGCCAGTACAGCGAGACCTCGGTCAGGATGCGGTCCCGGTCGATGCTGTCCTCGGGCAGCCCGTCCTCCGGATCGGTGAGCTCCTTGAACTTCTCTACGATCCAGGCCAGTTGGCCCACCGGGGAATCGGTGAGGGCGAAGGCCACGGTCTGCGGACGCTTGGAGTTGCACTGCAGATAGCCGTCGTTGAAGTCCTGCATGGCCTGCCAGCGTTGTTGTTCGGCCTCAGTGAGGCCATCCGTCTCGCCCACCGCCCCCACCGGGAACGCGATCATGGCGTTGACGTGGATGCCCATAACGTGCTCGGGGTCCTGCTTGCCCATCTGAGTCGCAACCCACGAGCCGGTGTCGTAGCCATGAACGCCGTAGCGCGTGTAGCCGAGACGGGACATCAGCCGGGTAAGCACCGCTGCCATACGGGCCGAGTCCATTCCGGGCCCCGACAGCGGGGTGGAGAAGCCGAATCCCGGCAGTGAGGGAACGACCAGATGGAAGGCGTCGGCAGGATCGCCGCCGTGCGCGCGCGGATCGGACAGCGGGCCGATGACGTCGAGGAAGTCGACCACCGAGCCCGGCCAGCCGTGCAGCAGCATCAGCGGCGTGGCACCGGGCTCGGGAGACCGTACATGCAGGAAGTGGATGTTCTGCCCATCGACGGTGGTCAGGTACTGGGGGTGCGCATTGAGCGCCGCCTCGTGCGCCCGCCAGTCGTAGGAGGTGAGCCAGTACTCGGCCAGGCCCTTCAGATAGGTCACCGGGACGCCGCGGCTCCACCCGACACCGTGCAATTCGTCCGGCCAGCGGGTGGCGGCAAGGCGGGAGTGGAGGTCGTCGAGCTGGTTCTGCGGGACAGCGATACTGAACGGGCGGAAGTCAGGGGTCGTGTTCGTCATGGCTGTGACGCTACGGCCCGCTTAGGTCAGTTTCCTTCCTAAGAGTGCGGCATTCTGGTGCCATGCTGGAAACCTCCGGGCGGTTGCTGAAACTGCTGTCCCTGCTGCAGTCCCATCGCGACTGGTCCGGGACGGAACTCGCCCAACGCCTCGGCGTCAGCCGACGCACGCTGCGCCGTGATGTGCAGCGGCTGCGCGACCTCGGCTATCCGGTCCATGCAGCCCAGGGCACCGCCGGCTACCAGCTGGGTGCTGGGGCCAAGCTTCCGCCTCTGCTGCTCGATGACGAGGAGGCCGTCGCAATCGTGGTCTGCCTGCGCACCGGGGCCGACGGCTCGGTCGCCGGAATCGAGGAGTCCGCCCTGCGCGCCCTGGCCAAGCTGGAGCAGGTACTGCCCTCCCGGCTGCGACACCGGGTCAACACCCTCCACACTGCCACCGTCCGGGCCGGCGTGGCCTCGGCCCCAAAGGTCTCCGCGGACACCCTCATGGTCATCGCCGAGGCATGCCGCCGACACGAGCGGTTGCGCTTCGACTACATCAGCCCCCGCCTCGGCTCCGGCATCCGCTCGGCCGAACCCCACAGCCTGGTCAGCTTCGACCGCCACTGGTACTTGGTCGCCTGGGACACCGACCGGGACGACTGGCGCATCTTCCGCGTCGACCGGCTCGTCCCGCGCACTCCGCTCGGTCCGCGGTTCACGCCCCGCGAACTCCCCGGCAATGACGTGGCCGCCTACCTGGCCCGCCGGCTGTCGGCGCAGACATGGCCCTTCCAAGCGACCATCACCCTGCACGAATCCGCGACCGCGGTTGCCAGCCGCGTGTGGCCCGGCATGGGGGTCGTCGAGCCCGTCGATGATCGCAGCTGTCTGCTGCACGTGGGGGCTGACACCTCCCGTGACCTGGCCTGGATGATCACCTCGGTGGATACCGACTTCACCCTGATCGACGCCCCACCAGAACTCGCCGAAGCCCTTCGCGCCCAGGCCACCCGCTGCCTCAATGCCATACACCAGGAATAGGCGGCCTAGCCTCCGCCTTTCAGTTGGGCCTGGCTGAGCTCGGTTGATGCCACTGGCGACATGTTGTGCCTGTGTGGGGGTGTAAGGGCATGCCGAGGGCCCGACGCGTGGCCGGTGTCTCCAAGGTCCTCGGTTCGTGGGTGGGCAGGGATGGCCGGGGAAATCAGGTGACGGGTCGGGGCAGGGCCTGCAGTCGCGTGAAGGCGGTTGCCAGGTCGTGGCGCCAGGGCCAGGTGCTGGCGATCCGAAGGTGTAGTCGGCGGGCGCCGCGGGCTATGCGGGCGGCGGCGTGCAGCAGCCGGTAGCGGAGCTTCTTCGGCTCGGCTGTGGCCAGCTCTCCCTCCAGTAGGAGAGTTTGGGTTCAGGCGGGCAGGCCTATGGCGGCCAGGGACGGCTCGAGCCAGGCGGCGTTGATCTGGAAGTGACGGGAGGGGAAGCGGCCGAATCCGGTGGTCTTGCCGCAGCGGATCCGATCTTCTATGCGGGCGTGGGCGCGGTGACGGACCTCCAGTAGTTGCAGGGAGCCCTGGCCGTTGGGGGTGTCGGTGAGAGGACCTGGTGGTGCATGCCCTCGTCCGGGTCGAACAGCGTGAGCTGGGCGCCGGGGTGCGGGCGTTCGCGGCGGACGGTGGTCCGGGTGCGCTCGGGCGGGCCCGGCAGGTCGGCCATGCCGGTCAGCTCGGCGACCTGGGCGCCGTTGCGCAGGGAGCCGTCCTGTTCGAGGGCGGGATGCCATACCCGTTCCGGGAGGTGGCGGATCGCGCGGCGGACCTGCTCGGTGATGGACCATCCGACGGAGAAGGACGCTCGGATCCCGCGGGAGCGCAGGGCTCGGAAGTGGGCCAGGAAGGCTTTGGCGGAGCCGGCGCTGTCGGCGCGGATGAGGATCTCGGTGCCGTGGCGGTGGGCGTCGGGTATCTGGGCAAGTGCGGCGTCGAGCACGCTGATGTGGTCGGTGGCGGTGTCGGCCGCGGCGTTGCCCGGCCGCAGCACACCTGCCAGGGCCTCGCCGGTGTTGTCCGGGAAGCACAGCAGCGGGTGGTAGCCGAAGCCGTGCTTGTAGGTCGGTGCCGCGTGCTCCTTCTCGGAAATGGCAGGTGACCAGGGTGGCGTCGATGTCGAGGACCAGGCTCGGCAGTTCGCGTCCGCCCGCGTGAGAAGCGGGGATCTTGTCGCGGGTCTCGCCGGCCTGCAGCCAGGCGATCTCGCGGGCGGCGGCGCGGGCCGAGCGCAACGCTGCGAGCGCGGCAGGATCGATGCCGGCCAGCAGTCGCCACGCAGTCGGAGTGGAGGCGACCGGGCCGAAGACCTCGGGCTGGTCGGGCAGCAGCGCGAGGTCGGCGATCGCCTCGCCGCCGTCGGCGAGCATCACCGCCATATCGGCGGCGATCCGGCCCGGTTCGTGGCCGGTGCCGCGCGGGCGGAGCCGACGCAGGGCGTCGCCGAAGGCCTGCGTGAGGCCGGTGGCATCGGCGAGATCGGCCAGCAGACGCGACCCGGCGTGGCTGACGACCCCGCGCCCGTCGGTGGAGACGACGAGCCGGGGACGTGACCCGGTAGTGTGCACGTAGAAAGTGCCTTCCTGCTGGGCTGACGGAGACCTTAGACAAGCCTCATCGTCCCAGTTCAGAAGGCACTTTCGCGTTCCCGCTCATGATCCGGACACGGCCCCAAGCGAAACGCGCAGGCTAGACCAAGGCGGCCTTCGCCCGCTGACCCGGCCTCACCAGGGCGCGGGGCCGCCGTGGTGGTGCCGGGCAACAGCCTCCAGCACCGTCGGCCGCGCACCCCCGCAGCCGGCGGTTTCTACGGGCGGAGCCAGTCGGGGTCGTGGGAAGGACAGCGATCGAGGTCGCAGACGGTTTCGGAGTTGGCCTGGCAGTGGGCGGTGGGCCAGTACGGGGACTCGCATGGGCCCGGGTCGACGGGTGTGCCGTCGGGGGGCAGCAGGCGTTCGCAGTACTCGCAGCACAGAGCGGCCTGCACGCCGCCCTCCTGCAGTCTCCTGAGAGCGGCCACGGCCACCTCGAACGGGAGGCCGGCCCGGGCGGTGACGGGTGCGCTGGCCAGGAGCTCTCGGCTCTGCCACAGGCTCAGGCCGGTGACCATGCGGATCGCCCTCAGCGCTCCCGGCCCGTCGTAGGCCGCCCCCGTCAGGACCACCCTGAACTCCGGGTCCTCCACAGACTTCCTCCCCGGCCGACGTTGCACCGCGAGCCCAGTCAACCCTTTGTCACCGGACCTGGCGCTCGACGCCATCCTGCGCGCCCACCAGAACAAGGCGGCCTCCGCCCGCTGACCCGGCCTCACCAGGACGCGGGGCACCCCTGGTGAGGCCGGGCGACAGCCTCCAGCAGTGCCTGCAGAACACCCCCCCAGCCGGCCCTGCGAGTCAGCCCGGGGCGTCAGCCGCCCACGCGGGCAAGGGGGGCCTGAGTACCGTCGTCGTGTTCTCGCAGCTTGAGCATGGTGGTGCCTTAATCGTCCAGATACTGGTTCTTCCAGGGAACGCAGGTGGGGCGTTGCCCTCCTGACGACAGGAACTCCTTCACGGCCTCCCGGACGAGGTCGAGGGGGATCTCCACCTGGTCCCGGAACCGGGTCCAGTGTCCGGCGAGGTAGTACTCGGGGGCGTTCCTCGAATCTGCGGCGCCCGCTGTCACGAAGTTCCCGCTGCGGTCGATGAAGAGCAGAACCCCCACCTGGAGTTCCTTGTCCACTCCGACCTGGAGCTGGTGATCCGGAATCTCCGTCCCGGGGCCGGCGGGGTCCCCGAGGACGATCACTTCCCGGTCCAGGTGGATGATCTGGGCCAGGTTCTCGTCCACCGGGCCCGCGAGGAGCTCGTCGATCAGGACGTCGACGTCCTCAAGGGAGTCGAGATGGTCGGGTATCTCGATCCGGTCCCGCCTGTATCGGACTTCAGCACGTAGCGACATTCCGTCACCTTAGGGCCTGTGTGATGTTGTGATCAGTTGGGTGGTCGCACGAGGTCGTCTATCCAGATCATTGAGGCGCGGAGGTGGAGGCCTGCGAGGTAGCTC
>NZ_JBHVER010000252.1:0-10073 GCF_042802195.1 Kitasatospora sp. NPDC057500
GGCTTCGCCCCTGCCCCGTTCTTGCCGATCAGCCTCATGCCGACTCCCACTCCCCCCGAGTGTCGCGGCGTCGTCCTCCGGCCCGGGGCCGGGGGGACCCCACGGGGAGCGCGCGGACCCGACGGCCGGTCAGCAGCCGGGCAGCGTCCCCCATGTGTCCCATCGTCGCATCACCCGCAACCCGCGTACACCTGCCCCGGCCGATTTCGGCGGGGCGGACCCGAAGCCGACGAAATTGCTTCGGCGCTTTGTCGATTTCCCGACACTTGGCCCCCACAAACCCCGCTGCCGTCGTCCTTGGCGACGCTCGATGGTACCGGAGCGGCCCCGCCCGCCCGCGCGCGCAAACACCGAAGGCCCGGAGGAAGAATCCTCCGGGCCTTCGGGCTACTGAGTAGCGGGGACAGGATTTGAACCTGCGACCTCTGGGTTATGAGCCCAGCGAGCTACCGAGCTGCTCCACCCCGCGTCGGTGGTTAAACCATAGCACGGGCGCGGGGCGGAGCCGAAATCGGTTACCGCGGGATCGCCGCAGCTCAGGGGCCGCTGCTCGGGGCGGGCGAGGCCGCCCCCGTCGCCGGCGGGGTGGCCGGCGGGGTGGCCGGAGCCGTCTCCGCCGGTGCCGGGGCCGGGGTGATCCCGGCCTTCTGCTCGGCCGCCTCGACCGCCTTGAGCGCGTCGTTGAGCGCCTTCTGGGCCTGGCCCCAGGCCACCCAGTCACCGTTCTTGAACGCGGTCTGGCTGTCGTTGTTGGCCTTCACCGCGTCCGCGATCGCCTTCTGCAGCTCCGGCGAGACCGTGGCCCCCGGCACCGGAGCGGTCGGGGTCGTCGGCGCGGTCGGCGTCGTCGGCGTCGTCGGGTTCGTCGGGCTGGTCGGCGTGGTGGTGCCCGGCGCCGTGGGCGTGACCGGCGCACCGGGCGCCGCGCCGCCGAGCACCTTGGCCAGCGCCTTCTCCAGGTTGTCCTCCACCGCGACGACCGCGTTCTCGTTCCCGTACGTCGCCAGCACCTTCTTCAGCACCGGCACCTTGGCGCTGCGCCCGATCAGGTAGACCGGCTCGACGTTCAGCAGGCCGCCGCCGACCGGCAGGGTCAGCAGGTTGCCGTACTCGATGTCGGAGTCGGTGCCGGTCTTCAGCAGGGTCAGCTGGTTGGCGACCAGCGGGTCCGAGTTGAACTTCGCCTGCACCTGCTTGGGGCCGAGCGCCCCCGAGCCGGTCGGGATCTTGGCGATCCGGATCTTCCCGTAGTCCGGTCCCGGGTCGGCGCTGACCGACATGAACGCGGCCAGGTTGTCGCGGCCCTGCGGCGCGAAGGTCGTGGTGAGCGAGAACGACGCCTCCTTGGCGTCCGGCATCCGGACGGTCAGGTAGTACGGCGGCTGCACCTCGTTGGTGTTGGTCGTCGGGTCGGTCGGCACCTGCCAGATGTCGGTGCCGTTGAAGAAGCCGCCGGCGTCGGTCATGTGGTACTCGGCGAGCAGGTCGCGCTGCACCTTGAACATGTCCTGCGGGTAGCGCAGGTGCGGCGCCAGCTCCGAGGGGATGTCGGCCTTCGCCTTCACCGTGCCCGGGAACGCCTTCATCCAGGTCTTCAGCACCGGGTCGTTCTCGTCCCACTGGTAGAGCGTCACCTCGCCGGTGTACGCGTCCACGGTGGCCTTGACCGAGTTGCGGATGTAGTTGACCTGGTTCGCGGCGGTCAGCAGCTCACCGCGCTGGTTGGTCAGCGAGTCCTTGGTGACGTCGCCCAGCGTCGTCTTCGACGAGAACGGGTAGCCGTCCGAGGTGGTGTAGCCGTCCAGCACCCACACCACGCGGCCGTTCTCCACCACGGGGTACGGGTCGGCGTCGATCGACAGCCACGGCGCGACCTTCTCCACCCGCTCCTTGGGCGTGCGGTCGTAGATGATCTTCGCGCCGTCGCGGATCGCGCTGGAGTAGAGGATCTGCGGCTCGGCGAACTTCACCGCGTACGCGGCCCGGGTCAGCGGGTTGCCCAGGCCGACGCCGCTGTCGCCGTCGTAGGAGAAGTGCACCGGGGTGCCGTTCTCCGCGGTGTAGTCGATGTCCTGGTAGCCGCCGCCGACGATCGAGTACGTCGTCGTCTTCTCGCCGTAGTAGATCCGCTGCTGGTAGTCGCCGAACGCGCCCTTCGTCGGCAGCGCCGACTCGGTGTAGACCGGGTTGCCGTTGGCGTCCACCTGGTTGCCCTTGGCCGCGATCACGCCGTAGCCGTGGGTGTAGTTGAAGTGGTCGTTGATCCAGTTGCGCTGGATGCCGTTGAGGTCCAGCTCGCGCACGCCCAGCACGGTGTCCTGGTCGCCGTACCGGTCCACGTCCAGCGACTTCGGGAACGCGTAGTACTTGCGCAGCGCCTCGTTCTGCTGGAAGGTCGGGCCGACCACGTTCGGGTCCAGCAGGCGGATGTCCGAGACGGTCTGCGCGTCCGGCTTCAGCGCCTCCGCGCTGGTGCCGTTCGCCGGCTCGTACTGGACCACTTCGCTGTCGGCGATCCCGTACGCCTCACGTGTCGCGTCGATGTTCTTCTGGATGTACGGCGTCTCCTTGGCCTGCTCGTTCGGCTTGACCTGGAACTGCTGCACGATCGCCGGGTACACCCCGCCGATCAGCACCGCCGACAGCACCATCAGGCCCAGGCCGATCAGGGCCGGCGCCCAGGTGCGGCGCACCGGGGTCAGGAAGAACAGCACCGCGCAGATCACCGCGACGAAGAACAGGATGGTCTTCGCCGGAAGGAACGCGTTGGCGTCCACGTACCGCAGGCCCGTCCAGCCGGACACGCCCTTGTAGGTACCGGTCTTCACCGCCAGCGCGTACCGGTCCAGCCAGTAGGCCACCGCCTTCAGCAGCACGAACACGCCCAGCAGCACCGCCAGGTGCCCCTGCGCGCCGACGCTCGCCCGCCGCCCCGGCCCCTGCAGCCGCAGCCCGCCGTAGAGGTAGTGCACCAGCGTCGAGGTCAGCAGCGAGACGATCACCGCGCTGAACGCGAAGCCCAGCAGGAACTCGTAGAACGGCAGGTCGAAGGCGTAGAACGAGACGTCCTTGCCGAACTGCGGGTCCTTGGTGCCGAACGGCGTGCCGTTCGTCCACAGCAGCCAGGTCCGCCACTGGCCCGAGGCCGCGGCACCCGCCACCAGCCCGATCACCAGCGAGACGCCGAGCAGCGCCCAGCGCTTGAACGGCGCCAGGCCCGAGCGGTAGCGGTCCAGGCTCTGCTGCTCCACCGACATCGCCGACAGCGGCGGGCGCAGCCGGTGCGCCAGCCAGACGTTGAAGCCGACGATCACCGCCATCAGCAGCCCGAACACCGCGAACAGGCCGATCTTCGTCCACAGCTGGGTGGTGAAGACCGAGGTGTAGCGGACCGACCTGAACCAGAGCCAGTCCGTCCAGAACCCGGCGAACATGACGAACAGCAGGAACAGCACCGCGAGCACGCCCAGGGTCAGCAGGAGCACCCGCGCTCGCCTTGAGGGCGGGCCTACTCTGCGCCGGAACCCCGGCCCTGAGCGTTCCGGCATCTGGAATACCACGGTGGCACCTCAGCTGTGTCGTCTTGAGTCGGTCGGTCTTCAGTGCAACTTAACCAGTCTTTGGCCGAGTTCCCACCGTTAGCAGACGGTTACGACAACCTCCCACCGGCCCTCCCCCGCCCGTCCCCTCCCCTGCCCACTGGCGGCGGTCGCGACGCACCGGTCGCCCGACGTGTGAGGATTGAGACATGTCCGATGGATCCAACCTCCCCGACGACGTCTCCACCCTCCCGGCCGGCAGCCCGCTGACCCGGGCCGCCCTGGAGATCGACGAGTACGCCGCCACCCTCGGCTGGGACCTCCCGGCCCGCCTCTTCGCCCTGGTGGACAGCGCCGCCCTGCGCAAGGCCGACCCCCGCATCGCCGAGCAGCTCGGCCTCGCCGACGGCAACGAGCCCGGGCTCACCCCGGTCGAGCAGGACGAGCTGCCCGCCGGCATGGAGCTGGACAAGTTCCTCGGCACCATCGCCTGGCCCGGCGCGGTGGCCGGCTGCGCCCTGGTCGTCGAGCGCCTGATGCTGCCGCCGGGCGCCGAGCAGTCCCGCCCGCGCAACGCCAGCGACGCCCAGCTCGCCGAGTGGGTGGCCAACCACCCCAAGCGCGAGGAGGTGCGGATCACCGCCGCCGTGCTGCGGGACGGCAGCAAGGAGATCGCGCTGCGGCTGCGCTCCAAGGACACCGCCCGCGAGGTGCTGACCGGCCCCGACCTGGTGCCGGGCCTGACCGAGGCGCTGCTGGCGACCTTCTCGTAGGCCCCTGGCCCCGGGGTCTGCTTCGCGCCCGCCCCGGGCCCCCGGGAGCGGCTAGGACGTGCAGGACGGCAGCGCGGAGGTCTGCCCCGAGCGGATCTGCTCCAGCGCCTTCAGCGCGCCGTCCAGCGTCTCCACCTTGACCAGGTCCAGCCCGGACGGGGTGTTCTTGGCGGCCTCGGCGCAGTTCGCCGCCGGGGCGAGGAAGTACTCGGCGCCCGCGTCCCGGGCGGCGATCAGCTTCATCGCGATGCCGCCGATCGGTCCGACCTCGCCCTCGTCGGTGATGGTGCCGGTGCCGGCCACGAACCGTCCGCCGGTCAGGTCGCCCGGGGTCAGCTTGTCGATGATGCCGAGCGAGAACATCAGGCCGGCGCTGGGCCCGCCGACGTCCTGCAGCCCGATGTCGATCCGGAACGGGTAGGTGTGCCGCAGGCCCGGGCGGATGCCGACCATCGCGGAGCCGGTGTCCGGCGACTTCACGGTCGGGACGCTGATGTCGGTGCGCACGCCCGGCTCGGCCGAGCCGTCCTTGACCCGCGGCACCACGGTGAAGACCGCGGCTTCGCCGGGCTGGTGCCGGGTGACGGCCTTGGCGACCGCGTCCGCGTCGGCGACCGGGGTGCCGTCCACCGCGACGATCTGGTCCCCGGCGTGCAGCCGGCCCTCGGCCGGGGCGCCGGCGGTCACGCTCTGGACGATCAGCTCGCTGCCCATCGGGATGCCGAGCTGGCTCAGCGCCGCGGTGCGGGCGTGGTCCTCGGAGAGCGCGAACTCCTCGGCGTTCTGCCGCTTCGCGTCGGCGTCGCTCTGGCCCTTCGGGTAGACGTTGTCGTGCGGCACCACCAGCACGTCGTCGCGCAGCCAGCCGACCACCGCGTTGACCAGGCTCGGCTCGTACTTGGCGCCGGTGACCTGGACGGTCGTCATGTTGAGGTGCCCGCTCGCCGGGAACGACTCGTGGCCGGTGATGGTGATCACCGGGGTCCCCGTCTTCTCCTGCACCCCGAGCGTGTTGTACGTCGGGCCCGGGCTCATCTCGGTGTACGGCACCTTCATCAGCACCGAGGCGCAGAGCAGCGCTATGAGCAGCAGGGTGGCGGCGAGCATCGTCGCAGAGCGGCGTGGCATGCCTCGACAGTACGGGACGCGGATGACGGCGCGCCCGGCGGGCCGGGCCCCACCGGGCCCGGCCCCCGGGACACGTCCTACCGTTCGGGGCGCTCCTGCGGGGCGCCGGTGGCCGTGGTGCGTTCCATCGCGGCCATGAACCGCTGGTGCTCGGCCAGCGAGGCCGGGTCCCCCGTCGCTCTCGGGGCCCGCTGGGCCCAACCCGCCCACACGGTGGCGAGCACCGCGGCGACGCAGGGAATGATCAACCAGGCGAGCGCAGCCATCTCAGTACTCCCAGCTCGTCGTGTCTATGAGCAGATTAACCATCCCGGCGGACAACGCCGCGGGCGCCGTCCGGGTTACGGCACGGCCGATCGGCTCACTGCCAGGGAGTACCGGGCCCACCCGCCCACACCCGTCCGAGTGAGCGACCGGCGCGTCGCGCGACGAGGGGGCCCGACGGGTGCTCAGCACTCGCCGGCGCCGACCCACTCCTCGCCGCCGTCCGCGAACACCTGGTGCTTCCAGATCGGCACCTCGTGCTTGAGGTCGTCGATCAGCCGGCGGGCCGCGGCGAACGCCTCACCGCGGTGCGCGCAGGACACGGCGACGATCACGGCCTTGTCGGTGATCCCCAGCCGGCCGACCCGGTGCACCGCGGCCAGCGCCCGCACCGGGAAATCGGCCGCGACCTTCTCGGCGACCCGGCGCAGCTCCCGCTCCGCCGACGGGTGGCAGCTGTACTCCAGCACGGAGACCGGCCGGCCGCCGTCGTGGTCGCGGACCGTCCCGACGAAGACGGTCGTGCCGCCGGCCGCGTCGTCGCCGACCGCCTCGTACACCTCGTCGAGCGAGAGCGGGGTGTCGCGGATCGCGAGCAGGCGGATCGGGTCGTGGTTCTCGGGCATGGCCCCAATGATCGCCCATCCCGCACGGGCGGGGGCAAGGGCCTTCCGCACCCGCCCGCCCGGGACGACCGCCCGGCGCGCCGGGCGGGAACGCCCGCCCGCCCCGGGCCGGCCCGTCACGCCGGCCCGGGGCGTCCGCCGCTCAGAACCGGCGCCGCTTGCGGGCCCTGCGCACCAGCGCCGCCGTACCCACCAGCGCCACCGTCGCCCCCGCCGCGCCCAGGCTCGTCGCCGCCTCCTTGCCGCCCAGGCGGCGCCCCGCCACCGCGTGCTTGCCCGCCACCTGCCCCAGCAGCTCCGCCAGCACCTCCTCGTTGGTGTGCACCGGACGCCAGCCCGCCTCGTGCAGCCGGCTGCCCGACACCACCCACGGGTACATCGTGTACGCCAGGTCCCCGGCCGGCGCCGGCGTCAGCCCCAGCCGGTGCAGCCGGGCCGCCGTCCCCAGCGCCAGCGAGGCCGGCAGCTCCATCCGCCGGATCCCCGACAGCCGCTCCACGTCCTCCTGCTCCAGCCAGCCGTCGCAGCCGACCGTCACCTCGCCCTCGACCAGGCCCAGCACCGCGTACTCCAGCGCCGCCGCCAGGTCGTCCACGTGGCAGAACTGCCAGCACGGGCGCGAGCCCGCCACCACCAGCAGCCGCGGCGCCTCGAAGTGCCGGGTCAGCACCGTGTCCACCCCGGGACCGACCACCACCGCCGGGCGCAGCACCGTCACCTGCAGCCCCGGGTGCGCCCGCGGCGCGCGGCGCGCCAGGCGCTCGATCTCCAGCAGGTCCCCGACCAGCGAGGCCTCCTCGGTCGCCCGCAGCTCCGAGTCCTCCGCCAGCGGCACCTCGTTGTCCGCCAGCGCGCCGTAGACCATCGCCGACGTGCAGAGCACCACACGGTGCACCCCGGCCGCCGCGGCCGCCGTCAGCACCGTCTGCGCGCCCCGCACGTTGTAGGCGCTGCGCGCCCGCGGGTCCGACTCCATGCCCAGGTCCATCGCCAGGTGGACCACGACGTCCACCCCGGCCAGCCGCTCGGCGACCGCCGGGTCCCGCACGTCCAGGATCCGCCACTGCACCCCGGGCACCTCGCCGCGCCGGTCGTCGACCGCGAGGACGCGTTTCACCCCCGGCGACGCGACCAGCCGGGCCGCGACCCGCTCGCCGAGCACCCCGGCGGCACCCGTGACCGCCACGGTCAGCGGCCTTCCGGCATAGGCTGGAGGCGGCGACGCCGTGATGTCCGGGGCGTCCTCTCCTCCGGTCAGCCCAGAGCGAACGTCCGAGGGCGGGGAACTCACCGGCCATCCTCCACGGTTAGCTTATGTGCGTACGTACGTGTGTCACGTACGTCCATCCTGCCCGAGGCGGAGGCCCGGCGGTGCACCCGGCGCGGGCCAGCCGCGCGGGAGCCGCCCACCGGCCGGGAGTCCCCCACTCCGCCGACCGCCCCGGGCACGCAGATTCACCGCCACCACCCGTATGACGGCCGACCGGATCGAGGACCCCGTGAGCGACCTTCCCTTCGGATTCGGCGTTCCGCCCGAGGAGCCCGAGGACGGCAAGGCCAAGCCCGACGACGACCAGAACAAGAAGGACGAGGGCGGCGCCCGGTCCGACGGCCCGCAGCCCTTCGGCTTCTCCGGCGGCAACCCGTTCGGCGCCCTGTTCGGCATGGGCCTGCCCGGCATGCCCGGCACCCCCGGCGCGGGCGGGCCCGGCGCCGGCGACAACCCCTTCGCCGCGATGTTCGGCGGCCTCAACCCCAACGACCTCGGCGCCGCCTTCCAGCAGCTCGGCCAGATGCTCTCCTTCGAGGGCGGCCCGGTCAACTGGGACCTCGCCAAGGACATCGCCCGGCAGACCGTCGTCGCCGAGCCCGCCGAGGGCAAGAGCAAGGACCGATCGGGCAGCGCCGCCGAGCGCTCCGCCGTCGCCGAGGCCGTCCGCCTCGCCGACCTGTGGCTCGACGGCGTCACCACTTTCCCCTCCGGCGCCGGCACCGCCGTCGCCTGGAGCCGCGCCGAGTGGATCGAGGCCACCCTCCCCGTCTGGAAGGACCTCGTCGACCCGGTCGCCGAGCGGGTCGGCAACGCCATGGGCGGCGTCCTGCCCGAGGAGATGCAGGCCATGGCCGGCCCGCTGCTCGGCATGATGCGCTCCATGGGCGGCGCCATGTTCGGCACCCAGATCGGCCAAGCGCTCGGCGCCCTGGCCGCCGAGGTGGTCGGCTCCGCCGACGTCGGCCTGCCGCTCGCCCCGGCCGGCAAGGCCGCGCTGCTGCCCCAGAACGTCGCCGAGTTCGGCGAGGGCCTCAGCGTGCCCGCCGAGGAGGTCCGCCTCTACCTGGCCCTGCGCGAGGCGGCCCACCAGCGGCTCTTCGCGCACGTGCCGTGGCTGCGCGCCCACCTGCTCGGCGCCGTCGAGGCCTACGCCCGCGGCATCAAGGTCGACAGCTCCCGCATGGAGGAACTCGTCGGCCAGCTCGACCCGAGCAACCCCGAGGCCCTCCAGGAGGCCCTCGCCGGCGGCCTGCTCCAGCCCGAGGACACCCCCGAGCAGAAGGCCGCGCTCGCCCGCCTGGAGACCGCGCTCGCCCTCGTCGAGGGCTGGGTCGACGCCGTCGTGCACGCCGCCGCCGAGCCCCACCTGCCGCAGGCGGTCGCGCTGCGCGAGACCGTCCGGCGCCGCCGCGCCGCCGGCGGGCCCGCCGAGCAGACCTTCGCCACCCTGGTCGGCCTCGAACTGCGCCCGCGCCGGCTGCGCGACGCCGCCCGGCTCTGGGCGCTGCTCGCCGACGCCCGCGGCACCGAGGGCCGCGACGACCTCTGGCAGCACCCGGACATGCTCCCCACCGCCGCCGACCTCGACGACCCGGACGCCTTCGTGCACCGGGGCAGCGGCGACCTGGAGGGCGGCATCGACTTCGACGCGCTCGACAAGCTGCTCGGCGAGGCCGCCGCGGGCGGCGGCGCCGACCGGGGCCCCGGCTCCGCGAAGCCCGACCCGACCAAGGACGACGGCGACGACGGCGACGAGGACCACGGGAAGGGCGGGCCCGCCGCATGACGGCCACCGGGACCGAGCGCGCCGACGCCCCGCACACCGGCGGCACGCACCCCGGCGGTACGCACCGGGCTGACGCGCTGCACGCCGACGCCGTCCGCGCCCTGGACGGGTGGCGGCCCGCCGACCCCGAGCAGGACCAGTTGCGCCTCGCGTACCTGCGGCACCTCGCCGAGCAGCCGGAGGGCCTCTACCGCTCCTGCCTGCCCGCCCACATCACCGCCAGCGCCGCCGTCGTCGACCCCGACGCCGGCCGCGTGCTGCTGACCCTGCACCCCAAGGTCGGCCGGTGGCTGCAGATGGGCGGGCACTGCGAGCCCGGCGACCGCGACCTCGCCTCGGCCGCCCTGCGGGAGGCCACCGAGGAGTCCGGCATCCCCGACCTCGCCCTGCTCACCCGCGACGGCGTGCCCGTCCCCGCCAAGCTGGACCGCCACCAGGTCCGCTGCACCGGCAAGGACCGGCCCGAGAACACCCACCTCGACGTCCAGTACATCGCGGTGGCCCCGCCCGGTGCCCAGGCGCTGATCAGCGAGGAGTCGCTCGACCTGCGCTGGTTCGACTACGACCGCCTGCCCGAGCTCACGGACCACTCCGTGCGCGAGCTGGTGGCGCGCGCCCGCGAACTCACCGGCTGAAGCACCCGGGAGCGCCCGGACGACGGGAGGGGCGCGGGCCGCATGGGCC
>NZ_JBHVER010000253.1:0-9965 GCF_042802195.1 Kitasatospora sp. NPDC057500
CCACCCGGTTCCGGGGGCTCCCGCGCGTCCCGTCCCGCCGTCCCGCCGTCCCGCCGTCCCGCCTGGTCCACCTGGTTCGACTGGTCCGATGAGGGGACACCGTCGAGGCGTTCCCGCAGGTCGGCGGCCCGGCCGCATAGCCTGTCGCCCTGCCGTCGGCCGGACGGCCACGGGCCGTGGACAAGGGGTGCAGGGTGGCTTCCTCGGGTACGGACTCGGGCGCGGACGGCCCGGGCGCGAGCACCCCGGGGCACGGGCGGCGACTGCGCGCCTGGCTGCTGGAGGGCCTCTCCGACCGAGCCAAGCAGCACCCCGGCCCGCACGCCCAGACCCCCGCCGAACGGGGCCGCCCCTGGTGGCGGGTGATGTGCCTGACCGGCCTCGACTACTTCTCCACCCTCGGCTACCAGCCCGGCATCGCCGCCCTGGCCGCCGGCCTGCTCTCCCCGGTGGCCACCGTCGTGCTGGTCGTGGTCACCCTCTGCGGCGCCCTGCCCGTCTACCGCCGGGTGGCCCGGGAGAGCCCGCACGGCGAGGGCTCGATCGCGATGCTGGAACGCCTCCTGTCGTTCTGGCAGGGCAAGCTCTTCGTCCTCGCCCTGCTGGGCTTCGCGGCCACCGACTTCATGATCACCATCACCCTGTCCGCCGCCGACGCCACCGCCCACCTGGTCGAGAACCCCCATCTGCACGACGCCCTGACCGGCCGGCAGGTCCCGATCACCCTGGTGCTGATCGCCCTGCTCGGCGGAGTCTTCCTCAAGGGCTTCAGCGAGGCGATCGGGATCGCCGTCGTCCTGGTCGGGATCTACCTCTCGCTCAACGTGGTGGTCGTCGTCACCGGCTTCTACCACGTCCTCGCGTCCCCGCACGTGGTCCCGGACTGGGCGGACGCGCTCACCGCCGAGCACGGCAACGCCGTCGCCATGATCGGCGTCGCCCTGGTGACCTTCCCCAAACTGGCCCTCGGCCTGTCCGGTTTCGAGACCGGAGTCGCCGTCATGCCGCACATCGAGGGCGACCCGGACGACACCGAGGAGCACCCCGCCGGACGGATCCGCGGCGCCCGCAAACTGCTCACCACCGCGGCTCTGATCATGAGCGTCTTCCTGATCACCACCAGCCTCGTCACCACCCTGCTGATCCCCGAGGAGGCCTTCGAGAAGGGCGGCCAGGCCAACGGCCGAGCGCTCGCCTACCTGGCCCACGAGTACCTCGGCAACGCCTTCGGCAGCGTCTACGACCTCTCCACCATCGCCATCCTCTGGTTCGCCGGCGCCTCCGCGATGGCCGGCATGCTCAACCTGCTGCCGCGCTACCTGCCCCGCTACGGCATGGCGCCGCACTGGGCGAAGGCGGTGCGGCCGATGGTCATCGTGCTCACCCTGATCGCCTTCCTGGTCACCTGGATCTTCGACGCGAGCGTGGACGCCCAGGGCGGCGCCTACGCCACCGGCGTCCTGGTACTGATCAGCTCCGCCGCCATCGCCGTCACCATCGCGGCCCGCGCCGCCCGCCAGCACGGCCGGAGCATCGGCTTCGCGCTCATCGCGGCCGTCTTCCTCTACACCACCGCCCTCAACATCGCCGAACGCCCGGACGGCGTGAAGATCGGCGCCTGCTTCATCGCGGCCATCATGCTGGTCTCCTTCCTCTCCCGTCTCAAGCGCGCCTTCGAACTGCGGGTCACCGACATCGTCTTCGACGACGCCGCCGAGCGCTTCGTGCGGGACTACACCCACCGGCCGCTGCGGCTGATCGCCAACGAGCCGGACCGCCGCGACCTCGCCCAGTACCAGGCGAAGAAGCGCCAGATCCGCACCGACAACGACATCCCCGCCGAGGACGACCTGGTCTTCGTCGAGGTGACGGTCCGTGACCCGTCCGAGTTCGAGGCGGTGCTCACCGTGCACGGCGAGGTCCTGCACGAGCGCTACCGGGTGCTCAGCCTGGAGAGCTCCAGCGTGCCCAACGCGCTCGCCGCGCTGCTGCTCACCGTCCGCGACCGCACCGGCCAGCAGCCGCACATCTACTTCGAGTGGACCGAGGGCAACCCGTTCGCCCAGTTCCTGCGGTTCTTCCTGTTCGGCCAGGGCGAGGTCGCGCCGGTCACCCGCGAAGTCCTCCGCGAGGCCGAACCGGACCGCTCGCGCCGTCCGCGCGTGCACGTCGGCTGAGGGGTTGTGCCAACGGGTCGTCAGGTGCCTAACATGGCCGCCCGATCGCCCGCCGCCGACCCACTCGATCGCCCGCCCGATCGCCCGCCCGCAGAGGAGCAACGCCCGTGCGCCGCCATCGCAGCTTCGGCCCGCTCGCCCTGACCGGTGCCCTCGCGCTCGCCGCCCTCGGCAGCGCCCCGGCCGTCGCCGCCCCTCCACCCGGCGCCCGGCACGGCGTCGAGGTGTTCGGCGAGGACGGCTCGATCGGCCGGGCCACCGCGCCCGCCGCCTCCCCGTACCTGACCGGCGGACGGCCCGCACTCGCACCCGCCTCCGGGGACGGCGAGGTCACCCCGATCCTGCGCGGCGGCGACCCGGCGGGCAAGGTCGACGTCGTCGTGATCGCGGACGGCTACACCGCCGCCGAGCAGGAGAAGTTCCGCGCCGACGCCACCGCCAAGTGGCGCGAGCTCAGCGCCGTCGAGCCCTACGCCACCTACCGCGGCCTGTTCAACGTCTGGGCGGTCGCCACCGTCTCCGCCGAGTCCGGCATCACCGGCGACCCGGACCGCGACACCGTCCGCGACACCGCCCTCGGCTCCTACTTCTGGTGCGAGGACATCGAACGCCTGCTCTGCGTCGACACCGCGGCCGTCGAGACCTACGCCGCCAAGGCCCCACAGGCCGACCTCGTCCTCGTCGTCGCCAACACCGCCAAGTACGGCGGCGCCGGCTACAACGTCGCCTCCCCGCTCGGCTACGACGGCATCGCCACCGTGGCGGGCGGCAACCAGAAGGCCGGCCAGATCGCCGTGCACGAGACCGGCCACTCGCTGGGCAAGCTCGCCGACGAGTACTTCTACGACGGCTCCGACACCTACCCGGCGGAGGACGGCGAACCGGGCGAGCCCAACATCAGCACGTACCCCGCCGGCCGGCTGGCCCGCGACCACGCCAAGTGGTACCGCTGGCTGGGCCGCACCTCACCCGACGGGGGAGTGGTCGGCGGCTACGAGGGCGGCGGCTACTACCCCAAGGGGCTGTACCGGCCCACCGAGAACTCGATCATGCGCTCGCTGGGGCGGGAGTTCAACCTGCCCGGGCGGGAGGCGATGATCGCCGGCTTCTACCGGCACGCCGCCGCCCTCACCAGCCCCACCCCGGCCGGCACCCCGCTCACCCGGGCCGACCGCCTCACCGTCGACCTCCCCGTCGCCGGTACCACCCTCACCTGGTCGCTGGACGGCCGCGACCTCCCCCAACTGCGCGGCCGCACGACGGTCAACCTCGCCACCGTCCCCCTCCCCGGCCCACCCGGCCGCCCCCACACCCTCACCGCCACCGCCACCGACCCCACCCCCGCCGTCCTCGACCCCGCCCTCCGCTCCCACCTCACCACCACCCTCACCTGGCCCCTCACCCGCTGACGACCTGCGCGTGGAGTGGGAAGTCGGCCGGCCCGACTTCCCACTCCGGTGCTGCCGCCCTCCCGGCCGGCCCTCCGCCGACCTTGCCGCCGCCCGGAGCAGGAAGTCGGCGTATCCGACTTCCTGCTCAGGGCGGCGCGCCATCCCTCTTCGTCGGGGCCGCGCCACGCGCCCGCGAGCACCGGAGGCGAGCCCGGAAGGCCGGCGGGCCCGACTCTCTTCCTGGTCCGGGGCGGGGTTCTGCCCTGCCGCCGCCTGTGCCCCTCTCCCTCACCCCCCACGGCTCCCTCCCTCGGCCCGCCCCTGCCGACCTCGCTGCCGCCGAGCAGGGACGGGGCGGACGGGCCCTGGTACCGCGTCCGGACAGATCGCTTCGAGGCATCGTTCCTGCCCGACGCGCGGGCGAGCCTCTGGATGCCGTGTGCAACATCGACGTCGAGGTCCGGCTGAACGCCTCCCGGAGAAGTGGTCCCGAACCGGCGAGGCGCTCGACGGCCGCTGCCTCTGGTGCTCCGACGGCCTCATCGTCAGGGACCCGGGCATCGACAGCATGACCCAGGTGCTGGTCGGCCCGCCGACCTCGCTGCCGCCCGGAGCAGAAAGTCGGGCGGCGTCAGATCGCCGTGAGGAGGGCCTCGTCGTACGGGGTGACGGTGGTGAATCCCAGCCGCCGGTAGAGGGCGAGGGCGGTGGGGTGGTCGGCGCGGACGTTCAGGCCGATGTGGTCGGCGCCGGCCTCCGTGAGGAGTTCGCAGAGGCGGGCCGTGCAGGCGGCGGCGAGGCCCTGGCCGCGGGCGTCCGGGTGGGTGGTGACGTTGCCGATCACCGCCACCCGCCGTGCGGAGGAGGAGACGTGCACTCCGGCGGTGGCGATCAGCCGGCCCGCGTCGTCGCGGACGCCGACGTACGGGCCGGCGGTCAGCATCCGCTCGTCGAACCAGTTCCCGGGGTATCCGGCGGCGAACAGCGCGAGCAGGTCCGGCAGGTCCGCCGCGCCGAGCGCGGCGACCGGTCCGGCGCCGCGCCCGAGGTGAGGCGCGAGGGCGGCGCGGTCGGTGAGTGCCATCCGCAGCATCGCCGTCCGCTGCTCGACGCGGTACTCGGGCGCGAGGGCGTTCACGCCGCCGCCGGTGAGGTGCGCAAGCATCCGGCGGGGCAGGACCGGCCGCATCGCCCGCAGCAGCCCGGCCAGCCCGTCGGCGTGCTGGGGCCGGGCCAGACCGAGCAGGGTGGGCACCTCCCCGACCGCGTACAGCAGGGCCACCGGGCCGTCCGCCGAGACGGTGTACCAGGCGGTGCGTGACCAGAACGGCTCGTCCAGGTCGCCGAGTTCGAAAAGGTGCAGCTCCGGGTCACGGCCGAACCGTTCGGCGAGCACCGCCCGGTCGTGCAGGCCGGCCAGCGCGGGGGAGGAGGTCGAGGACACCCGCCGAGCCTACGCCTCCCACCTCGTGAGGACTGAGGCATTGGCCCCGTGCCGACGCCTCCGGGAATCGGCGGACCGAGCACCATGTGCGCGAACTGCGGGCGTCCGTTCCCGATCGTTCATCAGCATGCTGAGTAGGCGTGGGGCACAGCGCCGTGGCTGGTGCCGGACGGCCCGTGGGACCGGATCGAGCCGCTGCTGCCGGTGCAGCAGCGGCTTGCCTTCGAGCCCTGTGTCAGCTCCTCTCAAGACATCGCTTCTTATGGCGGTTCCCGGGCCCACGGGTGTAGTTCCTCGTTTCCGCCCAGGAGCGGCATGCTGGTGGGCCCAGACCTGCTGCAGGGCCAGGGCGGGCACTCTCTTGATCGCCTGGCGGCGAAACCGTGTGTATACCGCCTGCGATGGTGCATGGTGTTCCAGCACGCCTTCCACCGGCTCGGTCCCAGAAGCGGTGTGGCTGACACGCCTGCACGTGGCTACTCTGGCGCTCTTGGGTGCCGGAGGAGGGGACGCAGGACGGTGAGGCGAAAGACTCCCCAGGAGAAGAAGCGGCTGAGCTACGTCAAAGACCGCCGCAACAACTACGGCGAGAACGACAAGAGTTCACGCAAGAGCATTCGTCGCAACAAGCGTTTCCCGAACAGCGCCAACCGGCGTCACGCGCAGACCGCGCTGACGGTACTCCTAGGCTCGCCCGACGATGTCCGAGCAGACGCTATCGAGGAGCGGATGAACGGCCGTCGCCCGAAGCGCTGGCAGAAGTCTCCCGACGCCCCACTGGGTGCCATGGTCGACGGAGCCCTTCAACACCGCGCGAAGATGGGCACCGCCGGGGCCGAAAGTGCTGCTGCCCGCCTGCGCAGCGTCCGTAGCCGATTCGACTGGATGGCCCTCTCGGACAACCCGCTTCTGCCGCCCTTCGTGGTGCGCAGAGTCCGTTCATCGCTCGCGGAAGACGATGAGACGGGTTGCAGACGACGTGTCGGAGGTGGCCGCCGCCTATGAGTGGACCGCTACAGCCACCGAATCCGCACCCGAAGGATGGGCTTCGCCCTTGCGCTCCTAGCGTCGGTGCAGACGGCGACATCCGGCGAGCCAGGACAATGTGCGTTCGATGACCCAGCGGTGGCGGCCCAGGCGTTGGGAGGAGTCGACTCCACGGCGTGCGATGCGGGGGGCAATACGTGCAAGTTCGCTCCACCGTCTGCCAGCAGGCCTCGAAGATCGGCGGGAGCTGGCGCCAGGTGCAGCCCGAGGTTGCCACGAACACGATCGCGGCGAGCACCTCCCGGTCACCAGCCCGTCGTCGGCCGCCACCCTGCGGACGCTGAACGACCGTCGGCGGCACCACGGTCCCCCACCTGCCCGAACGGCCTGGCTGCAACAAGCGCCTGCGCGCCGCCCGGCCCCTGCTCCAGCAGGCCGTCCGCGACCTGGCCCGGGCGACCGACCTGTGGGGCGACCCGGTGTGGATCACCGACTCGACGCCCGTGGAGTGCGGCCGCTCCCGCGACACGGTCCGACGCTCGGCGCTGGCCGGCTGGGCCAGCTACGGCTACAGCCGCTCGCGCTCGCGCTGGTTCCGGGGCCTGAAGCTGCACCTGGTCTGCCCCCCGGCCGGGCTGCCCGTCACCTGGGCCTTGGTCGGCCCGAAGGTCGACGAGCGCGAGGTCCTGGCCTCGCTCGTGGAGACCGAGCCCGATCTCGTGCGCGAGCGGCCCGGTCTGCTGATCCTCGCCGACAAGGGCTACGTGTCCGCCGAACTCGACCGCTTCCTCGACCACGGCGTCCAGCTGTTGCGGTCGTCGTACCGCAACCCCGCCCCTCGCCCCGGTGAGGGGCTGCTGGAGTCCGTTCGTCAGCTGATCGAGTCCGTCAACGACACCCTCAAGGGCCAGCTCGGCCTCGAACAGCACGGAGGCCGCACCATCGGGGGTGTCGTCGCCCGGGTCGGCCAGCGGCTGCCAGCGATGACCTGCGCGATCTGGCACAACCGCAACACCGGCCGAACCGTTCCCGCTCCCTTATCGCCTACGACCACTGACCGACTTCGGAACTACTCGTCCAGACGCTCAGCAAGGCTCTCCGCGACCTCTTGACGGCCCCTGGCGCCAAAAGAAGCGATGCCTTAAGCGGTGTACAGGACGCGGAAGTTGTCGGGGTCCGCCGGGTTCCGGTCGACGACCTGGACCGGGGGCCAGGCCCATTGCCGGACGCTGATGTCCGGTGTGCGGGAGAAGCGGATGGGGCCGCGGGTGCCCTCGGTCGAGAGGTGTGCCCAGTCCATGTCTGGGGTGCGGAGGAGTTCGGCGAGGACGGTGATCGTGTCGTAGCCCTCGAAGGCGACGAAGGAGGGTGCCTCGGCCAGCCGCTCGCGCAGGGTTGCTCCGACGCGGGTGCCGAGTGGGCCGAGGTGTTCGGGCAGGTAGCGCAGGAACGGGATCGCGGCGCCGTCCTCGCCCAGGAGTGTCCGCCACTCGGTGAACTCCGGCTGCCCGGCCGGGGCGCCGATCAGCAGTCCGGCGAGGCGGGGGTCGCGGCGGACGGTGCGGACGATCGGCACGGCCGGGTCCGGGTGGCCGACCAGCAGGAGGAGGGCCGTCGCACCGCTGTCGGCGAGGGCGTCGGCCAGTTCGGCGGGGGTGAGTGCGCGTGCGTCGAGTTCGACCAGGGTGCCGTCGTGCGCGGCGAGGTGGTCGCGCAGGATGCGGGTTCCGGACGCCCAGTAGACGCTGGGCTCGGCGGCCACGGCGATCCGGCGGTGTCCGGCGCCGAGCAGGAAGTCCGCGTAGATCCGCCAGCCGTGCGACTGCGCCGGGGCGAGGCGCGCGACCACGTCCGTCGGCCGGTCGGTGAGCGCGTCCAGGACCGCCGAGGAGCAGAGGAACGGCAGCCCCAGGGCGTCGGCCCGGGCGGCGGCGCTGCGGGCGACGACGCTGTGGTACTCGCCGGCCAGGGCCGCCACCCCCAGGGCGGCGAGTTCGTCGACGGCGGCCGCGGCCCGCTCGGGGTCGGCGGCGGTGTCCCGCACCTCCAGGGCGAGCGGGCGTCCGGCGACGCCGCCGGCCGCGTTCACCTCGTCGACGGCCAGGTGGAGTCCGGCGAGCAGGTGCCGGCCCGCCTCGGCCCAGCCGGGCCGGGTGAGCGGGACGAGGGCGCCGATCCGGACGGCCGGTCCTTCGGGCAGTTCCGCTTCGGGTCGCGATGGTGACGTGCTCATGCGTCGGCCTCTCCCGGGTGGCGAGTCGGTGGGGACAGGCCCGGACCGCAGGGTGTCGAGGCCCGTGATCATGCCGGACATTGCAACCGGGTTCGCCGCCGGAAGGCAAGTGATTATCGGCACCGTGCTCGGCCGCCGGCGCCGCTCCGGGGCTCTCGGCGGCCCTGCGGCAGGCGGCGGCCGCACGGGTGAAGCGGCCCACGAGGACGGTCGGTTCGGCGCGGGAGCGGCCCTGCACGACCGTACCGGCCCCGGTCCGGGCGGAGGGTGGCGGGCGGCGGGCGGCGGACTCGGCCGGTCGGTGGCACCTTCGGTGGCCGCACCTGGGCCGGTGGAGCCCGGCCGTCCGCCGCGGCCCGGGAGGCGCCCTGGCGGGGCGGGCGGGGGTGTGGTCCCATCGGCGGGGAGGGGCGGGTGGGGGCCTGCCGGCAACGGGAGGGGTCGGGTTTCGCATGGGAGAGCAGCCGTTCCGCACCACGGAGACCGGGGACGCCCCGGTCGTCCTCGCCCCGGACGGGGCCGTCGTCCGGCCGCTGCTGGCACTGGACGGCCTCGGCAGCCAGGCCGTCTTCGAACTCGCCCCCGGTGAGGTGACACGGCCGGTGTCGCACCGTACCGTGCAGGAGCTCTGGCACGTCACGGGCGGCAGCGGGCGGATCTGGCGGCGGCAGTCCGGCCGCGAGAGCGTCGACGCGCTGCGGGTGGGGACGGCGGTCTCGGTGCCGCTGGGGACGGCCTTCCAGTTCCGCGCCGACGAGGACAGCCCCGGCCCGCTGCGGATCGTCGCCGTCACCATGCCGCCGTGGCCGGACGGCTCGACGACGGAGGCCCGCCCCGAGCGCGGCCCCTGGCAGCCCACGGTGGGCTGAGGGCGACCGCGACCCGGGGCGGGCCGGGGAGGGCGTCAGAGTGGCAGGACCAGTTCCTGGCCGGGCTGGATGAGGTCCGGGTCCTCGCCGAGCAGCGCGCGGTTCCGCTCGTAGAGTGCGGGCCAGCCGCCGGGGATCCGGAGCTGCTCGGCGATGCTCTCCAGGGTGTCGTCCTGGCGCACCGTCCAGGTGCCGGCCTTCCCGTCGGCCCCGTCGGTGCCGTCCGCGCCGGCCGGCGCAGGCGCGGTGGGTGCGGTGGCCGTGGTCTCCTCCTCGTCGACGGGCGCCTCCTTGACGACGGGAGGCCCCTTGCGGACCGGCCGGGTGCTGACCGGCGGCCGCTCGGAGCCGCGGGCGGCGCGGGCGCCGCAGACCGGCCACGGGGCGAGCCCGCGGCGGCCGGCGAGCGTGTCGGCGACGGCGATCTGCTGCTCGCGGCTGGCGAGGTCGGGGCGCGGGGCGTAGGCGAGGCCGCCGTTCGCCCGCCAGGTCGGCTGGTCGAACTGGAGGCCGCCGAAGTAGCCGTTGCCGGTGTTGATGTGCCAGTTCCCGCTGCTCTCGCAGGCGGCCACCCGGTCCCAGTCGACCACGGCCCCCCGACCGGTGCCCGCCCCACCTCCCTGGCCCGGCGGCGCGGCGTGCGCCGCGGGGGCGGCGAGGACGGCGGCGGCCAGCGTGCAGGCGGCGGTGGGGAGCAGGCGGCGCAGGTGCGCGGTGGGGGGCATCGGCGGCTCTCAGGTCCGGGGACAAGGGCGTGTGCCGCTCGGGGCGGCGCGTTCCCACCGACGCACGCCGGGGGCGCCGTCCGGCCGCCGACACGTCGGCGGGGTCACCCGGGCGGCGCTGCGGCACCGCCCGGGTGGC
>NZ_JBHVER010000254.1:0-6947 GCF_042802195.1 Kitasatospora sp. NPDC057500
CCCGCGACGGAAGTCGCCGGGCGACCGCCCCTCCGCCGTCCCCCGGCCGGTCCGGCCCCACCCGGACCCCCGGTCGCACACCGCCCCCGCACATGCCACCAGCACCTGCGCGGCCCCCGGGCCGCAGCCGCACCGCATCCGACACACCGCCGCACCACCACCGGACCCGATCGTGGCGCCCCTACCACCTGGGGGTGCCCGCTGTCTCACCGAAGCGCTTTTCCGATGATCTGTTCTACTGCGCTCCCGTGATTTCCCGGCGCCGACCTGATCCGGGGTGACATGCTGCTCACCATCAGGGGGTTGATCCAGATTTCCACCGTGTTCCGAGGACTTCCGCTCCGACGATCACCAGAGGTCCGACCGGAGGCCGACGTGTCCGCGAACATCAATCCCACGGTGCGCCGGCGGCGGCTCGGCGCGGAACTGCGCAAGCTCCGCGACCAGGCCGGGATGACCGCGGAGGAGGTGGCCGGCCGGCTGATGGTCTCCCAGTCCAAGATCAGCCGGCTGGAGAACGGCCGCCGCAGC
This sequence comes from Kitasatospora sp. NPDC057500, assembly GCF_042802195.1. NCBI lineage: Bacteria > Bacillati > Actinomycetota > Actinomycetes > Kitasatosporales > Streptomycetaceae > Kitasatospora > Kitasatospora sp. NPDC057500. The sequence goes on from NZ_JBHVER010000254.1 coordinate 532, forward strand.
ATCAGCCAGCGGGACGTCCGGGACCTCTGCGACGTCTACAACGTCGCCGACGAGGCGATGCGGGCCAGCCTGATGGAGATGGCCCGGGAGTCCCGGCAGCGCGGCTGGTGGCACGACTTCAACGACATGCCCACGCCCTACAGCGTGTACATCGGCCTGGAGGCCGAGGCCTCCTCGATCCGCGCCTACGAGTCCTCCTTCGTGCCCGGGCTGCTGCAGACCGAGCAGTACGCGCAGGCCGTGGTCGAGGGCACCCAGCCGGACACCGACGCGCTCGCCGTCCAGCGCCGCGTCCAGGTCCGGATGAAGCGCCAGGACCGGGTCAACGGCGACAACCAGCTCGGCAGCCTGTGGACCGTGATAGACGAGGCGGTGCTCCGCCGGGAGGTCGGCAGCAGGGAGGTGATGGCCCACCAGCTGAAGCACATGCTGGAGCTGAGCCAGCGCCCCAACATCACCATCCAGGTCATCCCGTTCTCGCACGGCGCCCACCCCGGCATGACCGGGACATTCTCCCTGTTGGAGTTCCCCGAGTCAGCCGATTCCACAGTTGTCTACTTCGAAGGGGTGACGAGCGATCTCTACCTGGAGAAGGAGGCCGACGTGCGCCGCTATACCAGTCTCTACGACCACCTGCGGGCGGCCGCGCTCGGGGTGGCCGAGACCCGGACACTGATAGCCGACATTGAAGAGGGATACCACCGATGAGCACCACCTTCGAGAACGGGACGAGCTGGCGCAAGAGCAGTCACAGCGGCGGCAACGGCGCCTGTGTGGAGATCCGCGTGCCGGCCACCGACCTGGTGGCGGTCCGTGACTCCAAGGACCCGCAGGGTCCGCAACTGCGCTTCTCCGCCGAAGCCTGGAACGCGTTCGCCGCCGACGCGGGCGCCGGGGTGTTCGGCGGGTTCTGATCCGCTCCGTACCGCTTCTCGGCCAGGTGCCCGTAGCGGTGTCCACCGCCCTCCCCGGGCGGCGGGCACCGCTACGGGCATCTTCGCGTCCATGGGCATGGCCGCGTCAACAGAAGCTCAGCCGAGCACCGGGTAGCGGGCCGCCCAGGCCGCGCCCTCCGCGCTGTCGGCACTGTGCAGCTCGGGCCCGTGCATCAGCTCCAGGACGAAGTCGTCCGCCAGTTCCAGCAGCGCCCCGCGCCCCTCAAGACCGGCCACCAGGCCGGGCGGCAGCGCGGTGTCACCGTGCAGCACCCCCAGCAGGTTGCCGCAGATCGCGCCGGTGGAGTCGCTGTCCCCCGAGTGGTTCACCGCCAGCAGCAGCCCGGAGCGGACGTCGTGCGCGACCAGCGCGCAGTACACCCCGATCGCCAGCGCCTCCTCGGCGACCCAGCCCTCCCCCAGCGCCTCGACCCGCTCGGCGGACGGCTCCCCCGCCCGCACCGCGTCCAGCGCCGCCCGCAGCGCCGCCGTGGTCTCCTCGTGCGCCGGCCGCTCGGAGAGCAGCGCGAGCGCCAGGTGCACCCCCTCCTCCAGGGTGCCGCCACGGGCCGCGGTCTGGACGATCACCGCCAGCGCGCCGGCCGAGAGGTAGCCGGTGGGGTGGCCGTGGGTCAGCACCGAGCACTCCACCGCCAGCTGGAACACCAGGCCCGGCTCCCAGGTGGTCAGCAGCCCGAACGGCGCCGCCCGCATCACCGTGCCGCACCCCTTGGAGTGCGGGTTCTTCGGCGTCTCCAGGGTGCCGAGCCGCTCGGCGTCCGGACCGGAGAGGCCGGACAGGCAGGCCTGGCCCGGCGCGCGCTGCGCGTACAGCCACTCCTCGCGGCCCAGCCAGCCCAGGTCGGCGCGCCGCTCGTCCGGGCCCCAGTCCCGCTGGGTGGCGGCCCAGCGCAGATAGGCGCGGTGGACGTCGGTGGGCGGGTGCCAACTCCCGGTGTCCCGCCGGATGTGCGCGCGGATCAGCCCGTCGAGGGTGAACAGCACCATCTGCGTGTCGTCGGTGACGGCGCCGAGCCGCCCGTACGCGGGGACGTACCCGGTGACGCCGAGCGGGCCGTGCGCGGCGCGGATCTTCTCCAGCGACTCGAACTCCACGCCCGCGCCGAGCGCGTCCCCGACCGCCCCGCCCAGCAGGCACCCCCGCACCCGGCTGCGGAAGTCCTGCTGCTGGGCGCGTGACCACAGTGGCATCACGACGGGCGCCTTTCGTCCGGGTTCGGGCAGGGTCGCGCGACGCACGGCCGGTCGCGCGCCCTCGCACTGTATTCGAATGCCCGAACGGCACGGCAGGGTTCCCGCTCCACCGGATCGCCACCGGATGTTCCGCCGCCCGTCGGGCGCCCCGGGTATTGCCCGCTCACTCCACCACCGCTCACTCCACCAGCGGCAGCAGCTCCGGCAGACGCCCGTCCGAGGCCAGCCCGGCGGCCAGCCGTTCGGCCGGCACCTCGCCGTAGGTGGTGGTGCGCTGGCGGTGCGGACGCCCGGCCGCCTCGGCGATCGCCCGCAGCTCCCGGACCGACTTGTGGCTCCCGTACGCCGACCCGGCCATCCGCGAGATGGTCTCCTCCATCAGCGTGCCGCCGAGGTCGTTCGCACCCGAGCGGAGCATCTCGGCCGCGCCCTCCGCGCCCAGCTTCACCCAGCTGGTCTGGATGTTGCGGATGTGCGGGTGGAGCAGCAGCCGGGCCATCGCGACCACCGCCCGGTTGTCCCGCGCGGTCGGGCCCGGCCGGGCGATCCCGGCCAGGTAGACCGGGGCGTTGGTGTGGATGAACGGCAGCGTCACGAACTCGGTGAAGCCGCCGGTGCGCTGCTGGATCTCCGCCAGCAGCCGCAGGTGGCCCACCCAGTGCCTGGGCGTGTCCACGTGCCCGTACATCATCGTGGACGAGGAGCGGATGCCCAGCTCGTGCGCGGTGGTGACGACCTCCACCCAGGTCGCGGCCGGCAGCTTGCCCTTGGTGAGCACCCAGCGGACCTCGTCGTCGAGGATCTCGGCGGCGGTGCCGGGGATGGAGTCCAGACCGGACTCCTGGGCGCGCCGCAGCCAGTCCCGGATCGACAGCCCGGTCCGGGTGGCGCCGTTGACCACTTCCATCGGCGAGAAGGCGTGCACATGGATGCCGGGCACCCGTTCCTTCACCGCGCGCGCGATGTCGAAGTAGGCGGTGCCGGGTAGGTCGGGGTGGATGCCGCCCTGCATGCAGACCTCGGTGGCGCCGACCTCCCAGGCCTGCGCGGCCCGGTCGGCGACCTGCTCCAGCGAGAGGCTGTAGGCGTCCGCGTCGGTGCGGCGCTGGGCGAAGGCGCAGAACCGGCAGCCGGTGTAGCAGACGTTGGTGAAGTTGATGTTCCGGGTGACGCAGTAGGTGACCTCGTCGCCGACCGCGTCCCGGCGCACCGCGTCGGCGATCCGGCAGAGCGCGTCCAGCGCCGGGCCGTCCGCCTGGAACAGCGCCAGCGCCTGCTCGTCGGTCAGCCGGACCGGGTCGTCGGCGGCCACCGCCAGGGCGGCCCGGACCTCGGCGTCCAACCGCTCCGGCGCGCCGGCCGGGCCGGGGACGGCCGAGGCCGCCTGCTCGCGCAGCACCTCCCAGTCGCCGTAGACGTCCTCGAAGTCGGCCCGCCGGTCGCCGGTCCGGCCCTCGGTGTCGATGGTGCTGTGCAGATCGGTGCGGCCGTAGGAGGCCGGCAGGTCCTCCGGCTCCTGCCAGGGGTGCCCGGTGACCACCGCGTCGGGGCGGGCCAGGCCGGTCTCCGGGTCGGCCAGCGCCCGGACGTGCGGCAGCACCCGCGGGTCAAGCCAGGGCTCGCCGCGGCGGACGTACTCGGGGTAGACGGCGAGCCGCTCGCGCAGCTCGAAGCCGGCCGCGGCCGAGCGCTCGGCCAGCCTCTCGATCTGCGGCCAGGGGCGTTCGGGGTTGACGTGGTCGGGGGTCAGCGGGGAGACCCCGCCCCAGTCGTCGATGCCGGCCGCGATCAGCCGCTCGTACTCGCCGTCCACCAGGTTCGGCGGCGCCTGGAGGCAGGCGGCCGGCCCCATGATGTGCCGGGCCACCGCGACGGTGGCGACCAGCTCGTCCAACTCCGCGTCCGGCATGCCGCGCATCGCGGTGTCCGGCTTGGCGCGGAAGTTCTGCAGGATCAGCTCCTGGACGCCGTGGTAGGCCCGGGAGACCCGGCGCAGCGCGAACAGCGACTCGGCGCGCTCCTCGTAGGTCTCGCCGATGCCGATCAGCAGGCCGCTGGTGAACGGCACCGAGCTGCGCCCGGCGTCCTCCAGCACCCGCAGCCGGACGGCGGGCTCCTTGTCGGGCGAGCCGTAGTGCGGGCCGCCGGGCTCGCTCCACAGCCGGGTGGCGGTGGTCTCCAGCATCATGCCCATCGAGGCGGAGACCGGCTTGAGCCGCTGGAAGTCCGTCCAGCCCAGCACCCCGGGGTTGAGGTGCGGGAGCAGCCCGGTCTCCTCCAGGATGCGGATCGACATGGCGCGGACGTACGCGACGGTGTCGTCGTAGCCGTGCGCGTCCAGCCACTCGCGGGCCTCCGGCCAGCGGTCCTCGGGCTTGTCCCCGAGCGTGATGAGCGCTTCCTTGCAGCCGAGTTCCGCGCCCCGGCGGGCGACCTCCAGCACCTCGTCCGGGGACATGAACATCCCGTGCCCCTCGCGGCGCAGCTTGCCGGGAACGGTGACGAAGGTGCAGTAGTGGCACTTGTCCCGGCAGAGCCGGGTGAGCGGGATGAACACGCTCTTGGAGTAGGTGATGACGCCGGGCCGGCCGGCCGCGTCGAGGCCGGCGTCGCGGACCCGGGCGGCGCTCGCGCAGAGGTCGCGCAGGTCGTCCCCTCTCGCCCGGAGCAGTACCGCCGCCTCGGTCGCGTCCAGCGCGACGCCGTCCCGGGCGCGGCGCAGGGCACGCCGCATCGCGTTGGCGGTCGGGGTGTTGGTTGCGTCCATGCCGCGACCCTACGCCAGTCCACGTACCCTCCTCGTGCGTTCGGAGGAGCCGACCCTGAGGAGGACTCAGGGTCGGCTGCGCCGGGAGACCGACCCCGAACCCACCCTGCGGGGCGATGACGCGGGCGTCCCGGGACCGTCTAATGGAAACCCAGGGACGGTCGTTGACTGACGGAGGGGTTGGAACCATGACGGACGAGAGGGCGACCGCGGGCGGCGGCCCGGCGGACGAACCGCGGGGCGCGGCTCCCTACCGGTCGCGGCGTCGCACCCTGGTGCGGGTGGCCGTGCCGCTGGCGGTGACCGCGGCGATCGCCGCCGGGGTGGGGCTGGTGCCGGCGCTGGCGGACACCTCGCCGCCCGAGCTGCCCGCGCTGACGGCGGAGCAGCTGGTCGCGAAGGTGCTCGGCTCGGAGGCCCGGACGCTCTCCGGCACGGTGTCGGTCTCGACCGACCTCGGCGTGCCGGGCCAGCTGCTGGGAGCAGCGGCCGGCGGGCTGTCGGGCGGCGGGGCGGCGCCCGGCGGCGGGGACGGGCCCTCGGGCGCCGCGCCCGGGTCGAAGCTGACCGGCCTGCTCGGCGGCGAGCACACCCTGCGGATCGCGGTGGACGGGCCGGAGCGCCAGCGGATCGGCCTGCTGGAGAAGCTGTCCGGGTACGAGCTGATCCGCAACGGCGACCAGGTCTGGGCCTGGGACAGCAGCACCAACGAGGCCGTGCACCTGACCGGCGCCCGGCCGGACGCGGCGGCGGACGGCCACCGGGGCGGGGCACCGCTGGCCGGTGTGCCGGCCACCCCGCAGGAGGCTGCCCTGCAGTTCCTGACCGCGAGCGCCGAGTCCACCGCCGTCACCGTGGACGGCACCGCGACCGTGGCCGGGCAGAAGGCCTACCGGCTGAGCGTGAAGCCCACCGAGCCCGGCTCGACGATCGGCGAGGTGCGGATCGCGGTGGCCGCCGACAACGGGGTGCCGCTGTCGGTCGTGGTCGAGGGCACGGACGGCGGCACCGTGCTGGACGTCCACTTCACCCAGGTCTCGTTCGCCCGGCCGGGCGCCAAGACCTTCGAGTTCACCGTGCCCAAGGGCGCCAAGGTGACCGAGCAGAAGGCGTCCGGGGCGCCGCGCGGCGAGGTGACGCCGGAGGAGGCCGGAGCGGCGGCCGAGGGCCTGAACGTGATCGGCGAGGGCTGGACGACCGTGCTCTCGGCGAAGCTGCCCACCGGCGACGTGTTCGTCCCGGCCGAGGGCGGGGGTCCGCGCGGCCACCACGGCCCGGGCGCCGGCGCCGGCGCGTCGCAGAACCCGCTGGCGCTGGCCAAGTCGCTGGGCAAGCCGGTCGCCGGCGGCTCGCTGATCAGCACCAAGGTGGTCAATGTGCTGGTCACCGACGACGGCCGGGTCTTCGCGGGCGCGGTGACCCTGCCGGTGCTGCAGAGTGCGGCCGGGGTGAAGTAGTGGCCCAGGCTCCCGTAACGGGGGACGTTACGGAGCCGGCCG
>NZ_JBHVER010000254.1:6957-9963 GCF_042802195.1 Kitasatospora sp. NPDC057500
CTTTGGGGCCCTGGCGCCGGTTCCGGGGGCGGTTAGGGCGCGGGCGGGGGGGCGGGGCGGGGTGGCGCGCCCGGCCCCCGGTGCCGCTTCGCCCTCCCGCACGTGCGACGACGTGATCAGGACCAGGGGTCTGACCAAGCGGTTCCGCGGCGGCCAGCTCGCCGTGGACGGGCTGGACCTGACCGTCCCCCGGGGCTCGGTCTTCGGCTTCCTCGGCCCCAACGGCTCCGGCAAGACCACCACCATCCGGATGCTGATGGGCCTGATCGCCCCCAGCGCCGGGGTGGCGACGGTGCTCGGCGAGCCGATGCCGCAGTCGGTGGCCTCGGTGCTGCCCCGGGTCGGCGCGCTGATCGAGGGGCCGGCGCTGTACGGCTTCCTCTCCGGCCGGGACAACCTGGCCCGGTTCGACGCCGCCGACCCGACCTCCGACCCGCGCACCCGGCAGCGCCGGGTCGCCGAGGCGCTGGACCGGGTCGGCCTGGCCGCCGCGGCCGGCAAGAAGGCCCGGGCCTACTCGCTGGGCATGAAGCAGCGGCTCGGCCTGGCCTCGGCGCTGCTCCAGCCGCGCGAGCTGCTCGTCCTGGACGAGCCCACCAACGGCCTGGACCCGCAGGGCATGCGGGAGATCCGGGCGCTGGTCCGGGAGGTCGCGGCCGAGGGCACCACGGTCTTCCTCTCCTCGCACCTGCTTGACGAGATCGAGCAGGTCTGCAGCCACGCCGCGGTGATGTCGCGCGGCCGGCTGGTGGTGCAGGGCACCGTCGCCGAGCTGGCCGCCCGGGCCCGGGGACGGCTGGTGGTGCGGACCCCGGACACCCACCGGGCCGGCGAGGTGCTGCTCGCCCACGAGGTCACCGAGGTGCGGATCGGCGACGGCCGGGTGGACGGCGACGTCGGCGCGCTGGCCGAGGAGGCGCTGCCCGGGCTGGTCGCGGCGCTGGTCGCGGCGGACGTCCGGGTGCACGGCTTCGGCGTGGAGCGGGGCACATTGGAGGACGCCTTCGTGGCGCTGACCGGGGAGGGCTTCGATGTCGCGGGCTGAGGCGGTGCCGGCGGTCGCGGCCGCCGGCACGGGGGCAGCGCGCGGGCGGCGGCCGCAGACGGCGGCCGGGTTCCTGGCGCTGTTCCGCAACGAGCTGCTGCTGACCTTCCGCCGGATGCGGACGATCGTGCTGCTGGGCATCCTGGCGGTGCTGCCGGTGCTGATCGGCGTGGTGGTCCGGATCGAGACGGACGGGCCGCGCGGCGGCGAGGGACCGGCGTTCATCGCCCAGGTCACCCAGAACGGTCTGTTCCTGGTGTTCACGGCGCTCGCGGTGGCGCTGCCGGTCTTCCTGCCGATGACGGTCGGCGTGGTCGCCGGGGACTCGGTGGCGGGCGAGGCCGCCACCGGCACGCTGCGCTACCTGCTGGTGGCGCCGGCCGGGCGGACCAGGCTGCTGGCCGCCAAGTTCACCGCCGGGCTGGCGTTCTGCCTGGCGGCGACGGCGACCGTCGCGGTGTCGGCGGTGATCGCCGGGACGGCGCTGTTCCCGGTCGGGGATGTCACGCTGATCTCCGGCGAGACCATCGGCCTGGGCCAGGCGCTGCTGCGGGCGGTGCTGGTGGCCGCGGTGGTGGCGGCCTCGCTGGCCGGGCTGGTCGCGATCGGGCTGTTCGTCTCGACGCTCACCGGCAGCGGCATCGCGGCGATGGCGGCCACCGTCGGACTGGTGATCACGGTGCAGATCCTGGACAGCTTCCCGCAGCTGCACGCGATCCAGCCGTTCCTCTTCACCCACCACTGGCTCACCTTCGGCGACCTGCTGCGGGAGCCGATGTACTGGGACGGGGTGCTGAAGAACCTCGGGCTGCAGGCCGCCTACGTGGCGGTGTTCGGCTCGGCGGCCTGGGCCCGGTTCACCTCGCGGGACATCACCGCCTGACCGGCACCGCGTCCGCCCCGACACCGGGAACCGCACCGGCAGCGGCGGCCGTCCGGGCCCGGACGGCCGCTCGGTCGGCCCGCACCCGGCGCAGCGCGTCCCAGGTGAGCACCGCGAGCGCCGCCCACACCAGCGCGAAGCCGGCCCAGCGGGCGGGCGGCATCGACTCGTGGAAGACCGCGATGCCGATCAGGAACTGGAACACCGGCGCCAGGTACTGGAGCAGGCCGAGCATGCTCAGCGGCACCCGGACGGCGGCGGCGCCGAAGAGCAGCAGCGGGACGGCGGTGATCACGCCGCTGAGGATCAGCAGCCCGGAGTGCCCCCAGCCGTACTCGCCGGCCACCGTGTGCCCGAAGGTGCCGCGGCCGGTGACCTCCAGGTGGACCAGGTAGCCGAAGGCGAAGGGGAACAGGAAGGCGGTCTCGGCGGCCAGGCTCTCCAGCCCGCTCAGCCCGACCGTCTTCTTCAGCAGCCCGTAGGTGGCGAAGGACAGGGCCAGGGTCAGCGCGATCCACGGCAGCCGCCCGTAGCCGACGGTCAGCACCGCGACCGCGACGGCGCCGATGCCCACCGCCACCCACTGGGCGGCGCGCAGCCGCTCCTTGAGCACCAGCACGCCGAAGGCGATGGTGACCAGCGGGTTGATGAAGTAGCCGAGGCTGGTCTCCACCACGTGCCCGGCGTTGACGCCCCAGATGTAGACGCCCCAGTTGACCGAGATCACGGTGGCGGCGGCGCCCAGCATGGCGAGTCGGCGGGGCTGGCGCAGCAGCGGGCGGATCCAGCCCCAGTGCCGCTGGACGACCAGCAGCAGGACGACCGCGACCAGCGACCAGACCATCCGGTTGGCCAGGATGTCGTCGGCGGCGCCGGGCTCCAGCAGCGGCCAGAAGAGCGGGAACAGGCCCCATATGCCGTAGGCCGCGAAGCCGTACCAGAGGCCGCGTCCGGCCTCCCGCTGGGTTGTCTCTGGCATGGACCGCCTGCCCTCCGCACGCGCGAGTGTCGAGCCGACGGTAGCGGGCACGACGGCGGCTGTCATCTCCGTATTCGGTTTTTGGTCATGACATTGCCG
>NZ_JBHVER010000255.1:0-9946 GCF_042802195.1 Kitasatospora sp. NPDC057500
CGCTGTTGAGTTCTCAAGGAACGGACGCTTCCTTCAGGCGGCTTTCACACCGACCCTCCGGGCGCTTCGTTCTTTCGTGTTTCCAGCTTATCAGATGTTTTCCGCGCCGTTCCCGGCGCTTCCTTCATCCAACTCGCTGGCGTCTTCTGCGGCTTGACGCCCCGTCCGACGTTTCAAACTCTAACCGATCCCCGCTCCGAAAAGCGAATCCGACCGCAATCCCCGAAAATGCACACGCCAAATAAACCCCGAGCGGGGCGGCGTAGGTATTTCCAGAGGATTGGCCGCTCCGGGACCGTCCGCGCTGTAGCGTGTCCGGTGCTCCCTGTCGAGCGACTAGGAAACACTACCCCTCCCCCACAGCAGGGGCAAGTCATCGCTGGTCACAGCTCTCCTCGCCCCGGACGTGGAGAGGGCAGCGGGGCGGGGACCCCGGTCCGGCGGTCGCGCCAGAGGACGACCAGGACTCCACCGACGCCCACGAACAGTGCGGCCGCAGCCCCGGCCACGGGGAGCAGTGGACTCGCTCCGGTACTGGGCAGGGCCTCCGACGGATCGGCCGGCGTCGAGACGCGGACGGCCCTCGGCGCCTCCGGGACCGGCTCCGCAGGTGCGGCACAGCCGCCGATGCCCGTCACCACCAGTACCGCGACCGCTGCGGTGCATCTCGTCCACTGTCGTGTTCGTTCCACGGTCCCCCACTCTCATCGGCCGATGGACACCGTCGCCTCGCCTGACCAGACGTGCCCAGCACAGCGGGAGAACCGAACCCTCCGCACCCAAATTGCCCGATATTCACTTGTGCGTGTGACCCGCACCCCTCACACAATCCCCACCCAGTTCGAGCCCTGCGCACAAAGACTCCTCTCCCGCTTGAGGTAGCTTCGGGCCCGCGCGTCGGCCGAGTCATCGTCACGGAAGCTTCCACAGGAGGAGCAGTGCCGGATCCCTTGCGAGTCGTCCTGATGTCCTACGGCGCGGAGGGGTTCTCCGACCTCCACGGCCCGTGTGTCGCAGCCGGGCACGACCCCGTCGCCTACGTGTGCGCCACACCCACGGGTCCGGTGACCGACGGCGTCCTGGAACAGCTGTCACCGGGGCCGGACCTTCTGTTCCCGAGCAGTACTGCCGGTCTCGCCCGCGCCCTGGCCGGCTACGAGCCGGACCTCGTCGTCTGCAACGGCTTCCCCTGGCGCTTGTCGGCGGAGGTCCTGCGCGTCCCGCGCCTCGGCGTGCTGAACGTCCACCCTTCTCTGCTGCCGCGTCATCGAGGCCCGATGCCGATCCACTGGGCGGTCCGGCACGGCGACGCTGAGACGGGTGTGACGGTCCACTGGATGGACGAATCCTTCGACACCGGGCGGATCCTCGTGCAACGCGGAGGCATCGCGCTTCCGGACGACCTGGACGGCGACACGGTCTTCGCCCGGGTCCGGGCCCTGTCCCGCGAGGTGCTTCGGGAGGCGTTGGGGTTGGCCGCCGACGGCCACGCAGGTACCGCGCAGAGCCCGGAGGGCGCGACCTACGAGAGCGTGATCGGGCCGGAACAGGCGGTCATCGACTGGTCGACGAGCCGCCGTGACGTCCACAACCTCGTTCGTACCTTCAGATTCGGTCGGTTCCCGGTCCCCGGCCCCCTCGCCGTCGTGGACGGACGGTGGGTGTCCGTCCTCGGATCGCGCACCGAGCCCGGCGACGGCGTGCGGATGGAATGCGCGGACGGCCCTCTGTGGATCACGGAGTGGGCTCCCGTGCCGGCTCGGGAGACGTGGTTCCCCGCAGGCTGAGTCAGTCGTCTGCGCTGAGGGCCCTCGTCAATCGGCCGCGCAGGCGGAGGGCGGCGGGGTCGGTGAAGCCGTCGAGCAGGGTCAGCGCCTCGTGGCGGTACCGGTGGGCGGCATCCGGTTCCCCGCTGCCGGCCAGGGCGTCGGCGAGATGGGAGAGGGCGGTGGCCGTGTGCCACGGCTCGGCCAGGTCGCGGTGCACGGCGGCGGCTCGGCGGTGGAAGCCGACCGCTTCATCGGGGCGTCCGAGGTCGAGGTAGGCGCAGCCGGTCCCGTCCCAGGCCAGGGCTTCACGGCTGCGGTCGCCGAGGCCGCGCTGGAGGACGGCGGCCCGGTGGTAGGAGGCGAGGGCTTCGGCGGGTTGGCCGGCGGCGCGCTGGGCGTGCCCGAGTTGGGTCAGCCAGTGGCCCTCCGCGACGGCGCTGCCGAGGTCGAGCGCGAGGTCGACCGCCCGCTGGGCGCTGTCCAGTGCCTCGGCCACCCGCCCGCCGCCGAGCTGGATCAGGCTGAGGACGCGCAGCGCGTTGCCCTCCGCCCAGTGGTCGGCCCGTTCGCGGAAGGTCTCCAGGCCGGCGCGGACCAGGTGCTCGGCCTCGGGAAGCCGGCCGAGCACGGCTTCGGCCTCGGCGAGGTTGACGGTGGTGCACGGCTCCCAGTAGGTGTCCGCAAGGGCCCCGAACAGCGCCCCGGCCCGCTCGAACGCCTCCTGTGCCTCCGTGAGCCCGCGTCGGCGCAGCCACAGCAACCCGAGCCCGTTGAGCGTCAGGGCCTCCCCCGCCGGGTCGTCGAGCTCGCGGCGGATCGTCAGTGCCGCCCGGTACTCGTCGACGGCCTGGTCGAGGCGGCCGGACTGCGTGTACGCCATGCCCAGGCTCTCGTGCAGCTCCGCCTGCGCGTGCCGGTCCCCGTCGCGCCGGGCGGCGTCCAGACCGAGCTGCGAGGTCTCGAACCAGTCCTGGAAGGGATTGCGAACCATGTAGAAGGCGCGGAGGACGATCGCCAGCGGGTGGACGTACCCGTCCAGCCCCAGCGCGGCCGCGGTCCGGACGGCGGCCGCGAGGTTCTCCCGTTCCGCCTCGAACCACCGCATCGCGGTGGCCCCGTCGTCGAAGGCCGTCGGCTCCACATCCGGATCGAGGGGGGTCAGCGGTACTCGGGGCTCGTGCGGCGCGGTGCGGGCCTGGGCCGCGTCCGCCGTGTGCAGGTACCAGGCGAGTATCCGTAGAACGGCGCGTTCGCTCTCCTGCGGCTCCTGCTCACCGCGCGCCTGGTCCACGGCGTAGGCGCGCAGCAGGTCGTGGAAGCGGAAGCGGTCCGCAGCGGTCTGTTCGACCATGTGGGTCGCGACGAGCCCGTCCAGGAGCCGGCGGGCCTGTCTGGTCCCGGTCGCGACGAGTGCGGCGGCGGCCGCGGTGCTGAACTCCCCGGTGGGGTGGAGGCCGAGCATGCGGAACAGCCGTGCCGCGTCGGCCGGCAGCGCGCGGTAGGACCAGGCGAAGACGGAGCGGACGGCGTCGGACTCCTCCTCGTCCTCGCTGGAGAGCGCGTCCCAGAGGCTGGATTCGTCCCGCAGGTCCTGGATCAGGTCGTTCAGGAGCATCCGTGGTCGGCCGGCGGCGCGTTCGGCCGCGATGCGAAGGGCCAGCGGCAGGCGGGCGCAGAGCCGGGCCAGCTGCACGAGCTCGGCGGGGTCGTCCTCGCTGCGGTAGTCCGAGGTCACCGTGCGCAGGAGTTCGACGGCGTCGTGCTCCGCGAGCACCTCCAGGGTCAGGTGCCGGGCGCCCTCCCGCACACCGAGGCCGGAGAGGCGGTGGCGGCTGGTGACCACGACCAGGCAGCCGGGGGCGCCGGGCAGCAGCGGGCGGACCTGGGTGGCGCGGGAGGCGTTGTCGAGCACGATCAGCATCCGCCGGCCGGCCACCAGCGAGCGGTACGTGGACGCCAGCGCTTCGAGGTCGGTGGGGATCGCCGCGGCGGGCACGTCGAGGGCGCGCAGGAAGCGTTCGAGCACCTGGGCCGGGGCGGTGGGCTCCTGCGGGTCGTAGCCGTGCAGGTTCGCGTACAGCTGGCCGCCCGGGAACTGCTCGCGGACGGCGTGTGCCCAGTGCAGGGCGAGGGAGGTCTTGCCGACACCGGCCGTACCGGTGAGCACCAGGATCTGCGGCCCGCGCGAGTGCTCGGCCAGTAGGTGGTCCATGGCCTCCCGCTCCGCCGAGCGGTTGACGAAGCCGCGCACGTCCGTGGGCAACTGCCACGGGACGGCGTCGCCGTGCCCGGTGGGCGGCGGAGGCGGTGAGGCGTGGATGTGCACGGGACCTCGGATGTCGCGGGCCTGCACGACGTTGCCGGCGGCACCGGACACGGAGGAGGAAACGGAGGAGGTGGTGTGGCCCGGGGGAACGTCGGGGGTCTCCCGCATCACGACTCAGCGCTCCGCCCTGGCGCGCGTCGGCCGCAGGCCCTCGGCCTCGCGGGCCATGAAGTCGGCGATGTCCTCGCCCTGGGCGTACAGGTCGGCGATGAACCCCGCGACTCGCTCGCGGACGGCGCGGCCCGTGTGGCGGGTCGCGCCGACGAGGATGCCGGTCGCGTCGTAGGCGATGTCGTAGACGGTGTCCGGGCCCAGGGTGACGAGTTCCGGGAGCGGCCCGTGCGGTTCGTGCGGTGCGACGAGGTCGGGGCCGACGATGCGGATCAGTTCGCCGCACTCGGCGCGCAGCCGCAGCAGGTGCAGTTCCCAGGCGAGGTAGGGGGTCACCGGGAACTCCACGACGCGTACGCGCAGGAGGCGGGTGTGGTGCTCGGCGGCTGTGCGGGCGAGGTGGAGGAGGTCGTCGCGCATGGCGGCGATCAGGTGGAGGGAGCGTGGCCAGTCCCCCTCGGTGCAGGCGCGCCAGCTGGGGTCATCGGGTTCCTGGAAGTCCTGGCGGCGTTCGAGCTTCCACGAGTCGTAGCCGTCGACCGCGAAGTCCCGGCGGCGGAAGTCCGCCCGGTACTCGTCGAGGGGCAGCCGGTCGCCGGGGAGGTCGCCGAGGAGGTCAGGCATCCGGGAGGTCCGCCTTCGCGGAGAGGAGGGTGGCTCGGGGGATGACCACCAGGCGCTCGCCGTCGCCGACGGTCACGTCGTGCGGGAGGCCGGCCTGGTAGGCGGCGGTGAGGTCGCGGCCGATGACGGCGATGTCGCCGTTGTCGAGTTCCCAGATGTCGGGGCAGCCGTCGCGGCCTCCGGTGGTGCCCAGCTCCGTCGGCGGCTTGCCGAGGCGCCGGCTCAGAGCGGCGTCGGGATCGGCGTCCCACGGCTGGCTCATCGCGTCCCCCGGAGGTTGGGTGAGTACTCGGCTACTCACCGTACGGAATTGGCTGACTCATCGTCAATCACGAGCGTGGAAAGGGGATGCCCCCGGCCACTCTCCGAGTTCGACCACCTGCGAGAGATGTGCTTCCCTGCCACGATCGGCGTATGACCACACTGTTCCTGATGGTCGGCCTGCCAGGGGCCGGAAAGACCACGAGGGCTCGGCAGCTCGCCGCGGAGCACGGCGCGCTGCGCCTGACGTCCGACGACTGGATGATCCCCCTGTTCGACCAGGTGGAGGCGGACGGGAAGCGCGACGTGCTGGAAGGACGCATGCTCTGGCTCGCCCTGGAGGCGGTCAGGCTGGGCACCGACGTCGTCCTGGACTACGGCTGCTGGGCGCGGGACGAACGGTCCGCGATCCGCTGGCTGGTAGAAGCCGAGGACGCGTGCTACCGCATGGTCTACCTGCCCGTGGACGACGAGACCCAACGCGCCCGCATCGCCCGTCGCTGGGCGACCACCCCCGATGAGACGTTCCCGCTGTCCGAGGAGGACATCCTGTACGGGCGGGCGCATTTCGAGGAGCCCGACGCGGCGGAGCTGGCGGGTGCCGGCACCGCCGACCCGCCGCCCGGCTGGGCGGGCTGGCCGGAGTGGGCCGCCAACCGGTGGCCGTCGTTCGCGATTTGACTCGGCCCCCGGAAGGATCCCGTCGAGAGGACGGTGCGGCCACCACACCGGCCGGCACGACAGCGGCGGCCCTCGCTCCGCTGAGCGAGGGCCGCCGTTCGGTGCGATGCGTCAGGCGCGTGGGTCGACCAGGATCTTCACGGCCGTCTCGTTGTGGTGGATGAGGGTCTCGAAGCCGTCGGTGACGAGGTCGTCCAGCCCGATGGTCTTGGTGATGAACGGCGCCAGGTCGATGCGGCCCTCCTGCACGAGCTTGATCGTCTGCGGGTGGGAGTTGACGTAGGCGATCGTGCCGCGCAGGTCGACCTCCTTCAGCACGAGCTTCTGCATGTCGATCGACGCCGGCTTGCCCCAGATCGAGATGACCGTGATGACACCGCCCGGCTTGACGGCGTCGAACAGCGTGTCGAGCACGACGTTGACGGAGGTGGCCTCGAACGCGACGTCCGCGCCCTTGCCGCCCGTGAGGCGTCGGACCTCTTCCGCGACATCGGTGGTGGCGGGGTCGATGACGTGGTCGGCGACCTTGGCGTCCAGCGCCTTCTGCCGGCGCAGCGGGCTGAGCTCGGAGACCGCGACCTCGACGCCCATCGCCTTGAGCACCGCGCAGGTGAGCAGCCCGATGGGGCCGGCGCCGCCGACGAGGGCGAAGTCGCCCGCCTTCGCACCCGAGCGCTCGAACGCGTGGTACCCCACCGACAGCGGCTCGATCAGGGCCGCCTGGTCCAGCGGAACGTCACCGACCGGGTGGACCCACCGGCGCTCGACGACGACCTTCTCGGCGAGCCCGCCGCCGCGACCGCCGAGCCCGATGAAGTTCATGTCGGGCGAGAGGTGGTACACCGGGTTGTTGTCGCTGGTGTCGACGTCCGGGCGCAGGATGTAGGGCTCGACGACGACGCGGTCGCCCGGCTTCAGGTCCTCGACGCCCTCGCCCACCGCGTACACCACGCCGGACATCTCGTGGCCGAGGGTCACGGGGGCGGCTTCGCCGGAGACCGGGTGGGGGTGGCCGGCCGGCGGGACGAAGATCGGTCCGTCGAGGTACTCGTGCAGGTCGGTGCCGCAGATCCCGCAGTACGCGACGTCGATGCCCACCGTGCCCGGCTGGACAGTGGGCTCCGCGATGTCCTCGATACGGATGTCACCACGGTCGTAGTAGCGTGCAGCCTTCACTTGGACTGGCTCCTTCGTTCGCCTTGCGCTCACGGCCGGTGCCGCGCCCTGCCGCGGAGCGGGGTGCGCCTCGGAACAGCCGTGATGTTCACGTTTAAACTATACGCCCGGAAAGTCCGGAACGCCGACCCGACGCGCCGAACGACCGAGGAGGCGGCCCCCTAGTTCTTGGACCAACCACCCTTTCCACCACTAGGCTGTGGGCGATCGGCCGTGACGTAGCCGCACCGTGGCTCCACAGCCGGGGCAAGGGGGTGTGCGGTGTATCCGCTGGGGCTCGGCGTGGTGTCGTGGTGGTGGATCGCGGTCCTGGTGACCGCGGCGTTCTGGGTACTCCTGGTGCCGGGAATGCCCACCCGCACCTACCGGATCAGGACCGCGCTGGCGCCGGTCGCGGTGATGCTCTTCGGGATCGGCAGTTACTACGCGAAGCACATGGAAGCGGCCACGGTGCTCACCATGTACTCGACCGCGATCGCGGCCATCATGACGGGGATTCTCGGCCACCGCAGGGAGCTGGCCAGGCGGTTGACGGAGTTGCAGGAGAAGGGCGGGTCCGAGGACGAGGCGGCTCCACCCGCGATGCTCGCGCAACTCCTCGCATCATTCGTCGTGTTCGGCGGCCTGACGCTGTGGGCTCTTCGATAGCCCGACCGGGCTCCACGGCCGCCCCTCGCCCTGCGGAGGGCAGTTTCTAGGGGCGGCCTTCTCCTCTGTCGTCAGAGGCGGCGGAACATGACGTGCTGGCCGACGTAGCCGTGGTCGGGGTGGTCGAAGACGCCGGGGACGGTGCCGACGACCTCGAAGCCGAGGGACTTCCAGAGGTGGACGGCGGGGCCGTTGGTCTCGACCACGGCGTTGAACTGGATGCCCCGGAAGCCCTGCTCGCGGTGCCAGTCGATCACGTGCTCGCCGAGGGCGCGGCCGATGCCCCGGCCGCGGTGGGCGGGGTCGACGAGGAAGGAGGCGGTGCCGATGTGGGAGCCGCGGCCGGGCTTGTTGGGGCCCATCTTGGCCGAGCCGACGATGCGGCCGTCCAGGACGGCGACGACCGTGCGGCCGGGGGGCTGTTCCATCCACCACGGCCTGGCCTCGTCGAGGGTCTGCCGCTCGGGGAAGGCGTACGTCCGGCCCTCGGCCATGATCTCGGCGTAGAAGGGGTAGATGCTCGGCCAGTCCTCGCCGGTGGCGGTGCGGATCTCCATGCGGCACAGGCTATGCGCTGTCGGGACAGCTGCGGGACGCGGAGCGAGCAGAACGGCCGGCGGTCCGGCCGTAGCGTCGTCCCCGTAAGCGCCCCGGGGATCCGGGAGGCGCCTGACGCTTCGTCAATTCCCGTTGCTGAGAAGGAAAGAGTAGACCCATGGTCGACATCGCTTCGGTCCACGCCGCCCCGAGCCCGGACCTGCTGACCCCCGAGAACTCGATGATGCTGTTCGTCGACCACCAGCCGCAGAT
Organism: Kitasatospora sp. NPDC057500; assembly: GCF_042802195.1. Lineage (NCBI taxonomy): Bacteria > Bacillati > Actinomycetota > Actinomycetes > Kitasatosporales > Streptomycetaceae > Kitasatospora > Kitasatospora sp. NPDC057500. The sequence goes on from NZ_JBHVER010000255.1 coordinate 8,407, forward strand.
GTTCTTCGGCACCGGCAGCGGCGACCGCACCGCGATCATCAACTCCACCGTCGGCCTCGCCAAGGCCGCGAAGATCTTCGACGTGCCGGTGGTCCTGTCCACCGTCGCCGCCGAGTCCTTCTCCGGCCCGATCCTCCCGCAGCTGCGCGAGGTCTTCCCGGACCAGGAGGTGATCGACCGCACCTCCATGAACGCCTGGGAGGACGAGGCGCTGGTCGAGGCGGTCAAGGCGACCGGCCGCAAGAAGATCATCCTGTCGGGCCTGTGGACCGAGGTCTGCCTGGTCCTGCCGGCGCTGTCGGCGCTGGACCAGGGCTACGAGGTGTACGTCGTCGCCGACGCCTCCGGCGGTGTCAGCCCGCTGGCGCACGAGCACGCCGTCCAGCGGATGACCGCCGCCGGCGCCGTGCCGGTCACCTGGGTGCAGGTGCTGCTGGAGCTCCAGCGCGACTGGGCCCGCAGCGAGACCTACGTCGCGGTCACCGACCTGGTCAAGGAGCGCGCCGGCGCCTACGGCCTCGGCGTCTTCTACGCCCAGTCGATGATCAACCCGCACGCCGCCGGCTGACCGGCCGGATCGCTGCCACTCCCCTGACCGGGCCCTGCCACGCCGCTGCGGCAGGGCCCGACCGTTTCCGACATCCCGAGAGAGACAAAGGACTTCACCATGCCGTTCATCACCGTCGGCCAGGAGAACACCGCTCCGATCGAGCTCTACTACGAGGACCACGGCACCGGGCAGCCGGTCGTCCTGATCCACGGCTTCCCGCTGAACGGCGCCTCCTGGGAGCGGCAGAGCGCCGCCCTGCTGGACGCCGGCTACCGGGTCATCACCTACGACCGCCGCGGCTTCGGCCGGTCCTCGCAGCCGACCACCGGCTACGACTACGACACCTTCACCGCCGACCTGCACACCGTCCTGGAGACCCTGGACGTCCGGGACGCCGTGCTGGTCGGCTTCTCGATGGGGACCGGCGAGACCGCCCGCTACGTCTCCAAGTACGGCACCGAGCGGATCGCCAAGGTCGCCTTCCTCGCCTCGCTGGAGCCCTGGCTGCTGAAGAACGAGGAGAACCCGGACGGCGCCGCGCCGCAGGAGTTCTTCGACGGGGTCGTGGCCGCCGTGAAGGCCGACCGGTTCGCCTTCTACACCGCCTTCTTCAACGACTTCTACAACCTGGACGAGAACCTCGGCACCCGGATCAGCGAGGAGGCCGTCCGCAACAGCTGGAACGTGGCGGCGGGCGGCGGCGCCTTCGCCGCCTCGGCCGCGCCGACCACCTGGTACACCGACTTCCGCGCCGACGTCGCCCGGATCGACGTGCCGGCGCTGATCCTGCACGGCACCGGTGACCGCACCCTGCCGATCGACGCCACCGCGCGCCGGTTCCACGAGGCGCTGCCCTCCGCCGACTACGTGGAGATCGAGGGCGCGCCGCACGGCCTGCTCTGGACCCACGCCGAGGAGGTCAACGCCGCGCTGCTGGCCTTCCTGGCGAAGTAGCGGCCGAACCGTCCGCGCCCGGCCCCCGTTCGCAAC
>NZ_JBHVER010000256.1:0-9939 GCF_042802195.1 Kitasatospora sp. NPDC057500
GCAGGCCACCCCCAGCACGCGGCCCACCGCCGACCGTCCCACCGCCGAACCACCGACCACCGTCGCCCCCACCAAGGCCCCGGACCCCACCCCGCCCCCCCCCCGCCCGCCCCCCCCCCCCCAACCCCCCCCCCCCCGCGGCTTTAAAGCCCGTGGTGACCGCCGTCTTCCACGCCCCCGTCATCCGATCGGTCCCGACCGGGGCGGTTCCGGGGCCCACCGGGCACCGCCCGGGGGTCCTCAGGGCTTCCGGACGGTGAGCCATTCGTGCATCACCGACAGCAGGTGGTCGGTCTCCACCGGCTTGGTGATGTGGTCGGTCGCGCCGGCCTCCAGGGACTTCTCCTTGTCGCCCTTCATCGCCTTGGCGGTCAGCGCGATGATCGGCAGCCCGGCGAACTGCGGCATCCGGCGGATCGCCTCGGTGGTCGCGTAGCCGTCCATCTCCGGCATCATGATGTCCATCAGGACCAGCGCGACGTTCTCGTGCTGCTCCAGCATCTCGATGCCCTCGCGGCCGTTCTCGGCGTACAGCACGGTCAGGCCGTGCTGCTCCAGCACGCTGGTGAGGGCGAACACGTTGCGCACGTCGTCGTCGACGATCAGCACCTGCTGGCCGTCGAAGCGGCTGTCGGTGCGGCCGGACGGGCGGGCCGACAGGGCCGCCTCGGGCGCCCTCGCCTCCGTCCGGCCGCCGGCCCCGCGACCCTCGGCGGGCCCGCCCGCGGCCCCGCGGACGGTGGGACGGACGTCCGACGGCGGCGCGTCCGCACCCGCCGCGCGGCGGCGCTCGACGGCGCCCCGGCGGCGGACCTCGACCAGCTCGCGGACCTCCTGGGCCCAGTGGTCGGCCGGGCTCTCGCCCACCGGCACCGGCGACCCGACCGGGGTCACCCCGACCGAGGCGCGCAGCGCGCCCCCGCCCGGCCCCGGCTGCCCGGTGCCCTCCGGTGCCTCGGCGCGCAGCGGCAGGTACAGGGTGAACGTCGAGCCCTTGCCCAGCTCGCTCTCGGCGTGGATCTCGCCGCCGAGCAGCCGGGCGATCTCCCGGCTGATCGACAGCCCGAGGCCGGTGCCGCCGTACTTGCGGCTGGTGGTGCCGTCGGCCTGCCGGAACGGCTCGAAGATCTCCCGCAGCTTGTTGCCGGGGATGCCGATCCCGGTGTCGGAGACCGTGAAGGCGATCAGCGGGTCGTCCGGGCCCTTGATCGCGCCCGCCTCCAGCAGCTGCTCGCGCACGTGCTGCGGCACGCTCTGGCCGGCCGGGCTGATCGAGAAGTCGACGGCGCCGGTGTCGGTGAACTTCACCGCGTTGGAGATGAGGTTGCGCAGCACCTGCTGGAGCCGCTGCTCGTCGGTGTGCATGGTGACCGGGAGCGCCGGCGAGACCCGCACGCCGAACTCCAGGTTCTTGTCCAGCGCGACCGGCTGGAAGGTCGCCTCGACGTAGTCGACCAGCTGGACCAGGGCGATCCTGGCCGGGCGGACGTCCATCTTGCCCGCCTCGACCTTGGACAGGTCCAGGATGTCGTTGATCAGCTGGAGCAGGTCGGAACCGGCGCCGTGGATGGTGTCGGCGAACTCGACCTGCTTGGGCGACAGGTTGCCCTCGTTGTTGTCCGACAGCAGCTTGGCCAGGATCAGCAGCGAGTTCAGCGGGGTGCGCAGCTCGTGCGACATGTTGGCGAGGAACTCGCTCTTGTACCGGGAGGCCAGCGCGAGCTGCTCGGCGCGCTCCTCCAGGACCTGCCGCGCCTCCTCGATCTCGCTGTTCTTGATCTCGATGTCCCGGTTCTGCTGGGCGAGCTGCTCGGCCTTCTCCTGCAGCTCCTCGTTGGTGCGCTCCAGCTCCTCCTGGCGCGCCTCCAGCTCGGCCGACCGCATCGACAGCTCGGCGGTCAGCCGCTGGGACTCCAGCAGCAGCCCCTCGGTCTTGGTGTTGACGCTGATGGTGTTGACGGTGACGCCGATGAGGTCGGCGATCTGGTTGAGGAAGTCCAGCGCGACGGTGGTGAACGAGCTGAAGGTGGCCAGCTCGATCACGCCCAGCAGCCGGCCCTCGAACAGCACCGGCAGCACCACGATGTGAGCCGGCGAGGCCTCGCCCAGGCCGGAGGCGATCTTCAGGTACCCGGGCGGCGCCTCCTTGAGGATGATCGCCCGCTTCTCCACCGCCGCCTGCCCGATCAGCGACTCGCCGGGGCGGAAGGTGGTCGGCATCGCCCGCCGCTGGTAGCCGTAGCTGCCGATCAGCCGCAGCACGGTGTCGTTCTCGTCGTCGTCCTCGGTGATCAGTTCGGCGGTGCGGCCGGCCGGCTGGGCGAGGAAGAAGGCGCCGTGCTGCGCCGAGACCACCGGGGTGAGCTCGGTCATGATCAGCGAGGCCACCGCCTCCAGGTCGCGCCGGCCCTGCAGCAGGCCGGAGATCCGGGCCAGATTGGTCTTCAGCCAGTCCTGCTCCTGGTTGGTGCGGGTGGTCTCGCGCAGGTTGGCGATCATCTGGTTGATGTTGTCCTTGAGCTCGTCGAGCTCGCCGGCGGCGTCCACGTCGATCCGCAGCGACAGGTCGCCCCTGGTCACGGCGGTGGCGACCTGCGCGATCGCGCGCACCTGCCGGGTGAGGTTGTTGGCCAGCTCGTTGACGGACTCGGTGAGGTCCTGCCAGGTGCCGTCCACGCCCGGCACCCGCGCCTGGCCGCCCAGCCGCCCGTCGGTGCCCACCTCACGGGCGACCCGGGTGACCTCGTCGGCGAACGCCGACAGCTGGTCGACCATGGTGTTGATGCTGGTCTTGAGCTCCAGGAACTCGCCGCGGGCGTCCACGTCGATCTTCTGCGACAGGTCACCGCGGGCCACCGCCGTGATCACCAGCGCGATGTTCCGCACCTGACCGGTGAGGTTGTTGGCCATCAGGTTGACGTTGTCGGTCAGGTCCTTCCAGATCCCGGCCACGCCCGGCACGCTCGCCTGACCGCCCAGGGTGCCGTCGGTGCCCACCTCGCGGGCCACCCTGGTCACCTCGACCGCGAACGCCGACAGCTGGTCGACCATGGTGTTCAGGGTCCCGGCCAGCCCGGCGACCTCGCCCTGGGCCTCGATGGTGATCTTCTTGGAGAGGTCGCCCGAGGCCACCGCGGCCGCCACCTCGGCGATGTTCCGCACCTGGCTGGTCAGGTTCGACGCCATGAAGTTGACGTTGTCGGTCAGGTCCTTCCAGATGCCCGACACCCCGCGCACCCGGGCCTGGCCGCCCAGGTTCCCCTCGGTGCCCACCTCGCGCGCCACCCGGGTGACCTCGTCGGCGAACGCCGACAGCTGGTCCACCATGGTGTTCACGGTGGTGACCAGCTCCAGGATCTCGCCCCGGGCGTCGACGGTGATCTTCTTCGAGACGTCCCCGCGCGCCACCGCCGTGGTCACCTCGGCGATGTTGCGGACCTGGCTGGTCAGGTTGTTGGCCATCAGGTTGACGCTGTTGGTCAGGTCCTTCCAGGTGCCGGACACCCCCGGCACGCTCGCCTGGCCGCCGAGGATGCCCTCGGTGCCGACGTCCCTGGCCACCCTGGTCACCTCGTCGGCGAAGGCGCCCAGCTGGTCGACCATCGTGTTGATGGTGTTCTTCAGCTCCAGGATCTCCCCGCGGGCGTCCACCTGGATCTTCTGCGAGAGGTCGCCGCGGGCGACGGCGGTGGTCACCTGGGCGATGTTGCGCACCTGATCGGTGAGGTTGTTCGCCATGAAGTTGACGTTGTCGGTGAGGTCCCGCCAGACGCCGGCCGCCCACGGCACCTGCGCCTGCCCGCCCAGCCGTCCCTCGGTGCCCACCTGACGGGCCACCCGGGTCACCTGCTCGGCGAAGCCGGAGAGCTGGTCGACCATCGTGTTGATGGTGTTCTTCAGCTCCAGGATCTCGCCGCGAGCATCCACCTCGATCTTCTGCGAGAGGTCGCCGCGCGCCACCGCCGTGGTCACCTGGGCGATGCTGCGGACCTGGCCCGTCAGGTTGTCCGCCATGAAGTTCACCGAATCGGTGAGGTCCCGCCACACGCCCGCGACGCCCGGCACCTGCGCCTGGCCGCCCAGCCGGCCCTCCGTGCCCACGTCCCTGGCCACCCGGGTCACCTGCGCCGCGAAGCCGTTCAGCTGGTCCACCATCGTGTTGACGGTGTTCTTCAGCTCCAGCATCTCGCCGGCCACCTCGACCGTCACCTTGCGGGACAGGTCGCCCTTGGCCACCGCGGTGGTCACCTGCGCGATGTTGCGCACCTGCGCGGTCAGCCGCCCGGCCATGGTGTTGACCGAGTCCCCGAGGTCCTTCCAGCTGCCGGACACGCTGCGGACCTTCGCCTGACCGCCCAGCTTGCCCTCGGTGCCGACCTCACGGGCCACCCGGGTCACCTCGTCGGTGAACTCCGACAGCTGGTCCACCAGCCCGTTGACGGTCCGGCCGATCTTCAGGTACTCGCCGCGCAGCGGGTGGCTCACCCCGTTGCTGTGCAGCGAGCGCAGCTCCATCTTCTGGTCCAGGTCGCCCTCGGCGATCGACGTCAGCACCCGGCCCACCTCGGCCATCGGCCGCGCCAGGTCGTCGATCAGCGCGTTGCAGTTGTCGACCGCCGCCATCCAGGCGCCCTCGCCGGCACCCGTCTCCAGCCGCTCGTTCAACCGGCCCTCGCGGCCCACCGCCCGCCGCACCCGGGCAAGCTCGCCCGTGAGGTGCTGGTTGCGCTCCGCCACCTCGTTGAACACCGCGGCGATCTCCGCCAGCGGACCGTCCCCGGGCACCGTCAGCCGGCGCCGGAAGTTTCCGTCGCGCATCGCCGTCAGCGCGGCCAGCAGCTTGCGCAGCTCGGCCGGCTCGGCGCCGCGGTTGTGGTTGACACGCCGGCCGGCCGCGCTCCGCGGCGCGGCCCCGGGGCGCCCGCCACGCTGAGCGGGCGGCGTCGTACCGGTTGCGTCCTTGGTGGCCGAACTCAACGGGCCCCTCCCAGATCGTGAACTGTCCGGCGCCCCGCGCACGCGCCCCCGTCCGGGGGCCCGCCGCGCAGCACCGTCCCGGCGCTACCGTCCCGGCGGCCGGGCAGGCCCACCGGAACCCGCAACGACGGTACTGCTCGGACCGGACATCGCGGACCCCCCAGTCTGGCAGCACTCGCGCCCGGTACAAGCTCGGTTGCGCTCGGTTGGCACCGGCCCGTCCGAAACGGGTGGGCAGAATCACCCTCCGGTGCCTGTTTCGACTCCCCGCCCCCACGGGGAACCAAGCGGAAAGTAGGGTGGAGCGCTGCACCGGGCCACAACCGCCCCGGCGGCGCCGCCCACACCGCCGGCGCGCACCGGGATTCGGCGCCGCACCCCGGGAAAGCCAGGGCCAGAGCAGAGGAGACGTGGCAACGTGGTCACCGCGCGCGCAGCCGCCACCTTCGAACCCGTAGGTCGGTCGGCCGGTGCCGCCCGCTCCTTCGTCCGGGACGCGCTGCTGGGCTGGGGCCTGCCCGAGGTCGTCGACGACGCGGTGGTCCTGGTCAGCGAACTCGTCACCAACGCGGTCGTGCACGCCGGCACCGCCGCCGAGGTCTGCTGCCTGCGCGAGGACGGCACCGTCCGGATCGAGGTCGCCGACCGCCACCCCGAACGCGGACTGCCCAGCTTCGCCGACATCCCCACCACCGCGTCCGACCACTACGCCGACGCCGACGGCGAGGGCGGCCGCGGCCTGCTGATGTGCGCCGCGCTCGCCGAACGCTGGGGCGTCGAGTACGGCTCCGGCCGCAAGACCGTCTGGTTCCGGCTCGCCCTGCCCGCGCACACCGCCGGCACCCGCTACGCCCTGCCCGCCGCACCCGGCGGCGAACTGCCGCACAGTCACGGCCCGGTCCGCGTCGCCGTCGTCCAACTCGACGACGACGGCCGCGTGCTCGCCTGGAACCCCGACGCCGAGGCCCTCTTCCAGCACCCCGCCGACACCGTGCTCGGCCGCCCCTGGGCCGACCTCGCCGTCTGGCCGCAGTCCGCCGACAGCGGCCTCGGCCTCGCCGCCGTCCTGCGGCTCGCCCGCTGGGAGGGCGGCTACGCGCTGCGCCGCGCCGACGGCACCGAGGTCGACGTCTACGGCGTCCAGGTCCGCCTGCGCGACACCGACGGCACCCCGACCACCCTGTGCCTGCTCGTCCACGACGACGACCGCGCCGTCCTGCGCTCCCCCGCCCGCGCCCTGCCCGGCGACCGCGGCGAACCCGCCGGCCGGCTCGACCTGCTGGCCGGCCTCGGCACCGGCGAGGACCTCGACACCCTGCTCCAGCACACCGTCGAACGCGCCCGCGACCTGCTCGACGCCGACGCCGCCTACCTGCTGCTCACCACCGACGACGAGGCCGAGTTCGAGCTGCGCGCCAGCACCGGACTGCCCACCGCGCCGCGCCCCCACAGCCGCTTCCCGGTCGACACCGGCAACCGCTACGACTCCCCGCGCCTCCCCTCCGTCCACGAGGACCTCGCCAGCCGGCCCACCGGCCTGCCGGTCCTCGACGACAGCGGGCTGCGCTCGCTGCTCACCGTCCCGCTCAAGGTCGAGGGCCGACTGATCGGCTCGCTCGGCATCGCCACCGGCACCCCCGGCCGCTACGACAACGAGGACGCGCTGCGTCTCCAGTTCGCCGCCGACCGGCTCGCCCTGGCCGTCGAGTCCACCCGGCTCGCCGAACTCGAACGGCTGCGCCGCGGCTCGCTCTCCTTCCTCGTCGAGGCCTCCGACCTGCTCGCCGGCACCCTCGAACACGAGCAGACGCTCGCCCTGATGGCCCAGATGGCCGTCCCCACCCTCTCCTCCTGGTGCGCCGTCTACACCAACGGCGACCACGGCGCCCCCGCCTCGCTCGCCTTCGTCCTGCACGAGGACGAGGACCGCATCGACCCGCTGCGCGCCCTGCTCGACAAGACACCCGCCCCGGACAGCGGCCCCACCCACGGCACCCGGTTCTGGACCGCCCCCGCCGAGACCGCCGACGGCAACGGCTTCGCCGACGAACCCGGCCTCACCGGCCTGCTCGGCGAGACCGTGGTCCTGCCGCTGACCGCCCGCAACCGGGTGATCGGCCTGCTCGCCCTCGGCACCGCGGCCGGCGTGCGGTTCCGCCAGGAGATCCTGGAACTCGCCGAGGACCTCTCCCGCCGGGCCGCCCTCGCCCTCGACAACTCGCGCCTGTACTCCGAGCGCACCGCCACCAGCCAGGCCCTGCAACGCAGCCTGCTGCCCCCGGACCTGCCCGACATCCCGGGCGTCGAGGTCGACGTCTACTACCAGGCCGCCGGCGAGGGCAACGAGGTCGGCGGCGACTTCTACGACCTCTTCCCGATCCGCGAGGGCACCTACGGCTTCGCCATCGGCGACGTCTGCGGCACCGGCCCGGAGGCCGCCTCGGTCACCGGCCTCGCCCGGCACTCGCTGCGGCTGCTCGCCCGCGAGGGCCTGGACGCCCCGCAGGTCCTCAGCCGGCTCAACACGGCCATCCTGGACGAGGGCGCGCGCAGCCGCTTCCTCACCCTGCTGTACGGCGAGCTGACGCCCCGTCCGGACGGCAGCACCGAGCTCTCCCTGGTCTGCGCCGGCCACCCGCTGCCGCTGCGCCTGCGCACCGACGGCCGGGTCGACCGGGCCGCCACCCCGCAGCCGCTGCTCGGCGTCATGGACGACCTCGACCTGACCGCCGAGCGCCTGGTGCTCAACCCCGGCGAGGTCCTGCTCTGCGTCACCGACGGCGTCACCGAACGCCGCGAGGGGCGCCGGATGCTGGGCGACGACGGCCTCGCCGAGGTGCTCACCGGCTGCACCGGGCTCACCGCCGGAGCGGTCGCCCTGCGCGTCCAGCGGGCGGTCGAGCGGTTCGCCCCGGAGCCGCCCTCCGACGACATGGCGATCCTCACCCTGAGGGTGCCCACCCAGCGCACCGTCTGAGCAAACCGGAACGAACCGGGGCGAACCGGGGCGACACCTGCCACGCAGACTGTCGGAGCGTGACCGAACCGTGCCCGACGGCGTCACAAAATGTGCGATTCACAAGGGTACAAGCCCGCTCACTCCGGGTACACCGACCTCACCGGGGAATCCCCCGGCGGGGACGTGACCAGCGGCTCTCCCGCTGGCCCAGCATTCGGACCGCAGCCGTCGCACGCTCCAGCCGTGCGCGCCCGGAGCGGTCACGCGCCTTCACCTCATCGACACTCACCCGCGTTCACTGCGCCCTGCGCGCGCCCATGAGTGAAAGGAGCCTCCGGTGAGCAATGAAGCTACCGGGGCACTGAACGCCCGCTCCACCGGCGCCGACGCGGGTAACCTCGGTTACCTCGCACTCGGCCTGACCCTCCTCGCCTACGGCCTGCTCTCCACCGGCATCCTCAGCGGCACGGCCGTCGGGAACTCGGCCCACCTCGCCCACATCGTCGGCGGCCTCACCCTGTTCATCGCGGGCCTCTGGCAGTTCCGCGGCGGTGAGGGCTTCACCGGCACCGCCTTCACCAGCCTCGGCGCCTTCTGGGCGACCTGGTCCACGGCCTCCGGCGCCGGCAAGAACGCGGTCGGCCTGTTCCTCCTCCTGTGGGCCCTGCTCGCCCTCACCCTGACCGTCGCCAGTTGGAACGCGGGCCTCTTCAGCCGCGCCGTCTACGGCCTGCTGACGCTCTCCCTGGTGCTCTCCGCCATCGCCACCTTCAGCACCACCGGCGGCCTCGCCAAGACGGCCGGCTGGATCGCCGCCGCCTCCGGCCTGGCGGCCTGGTACTGGGCCACCGCGTCGCTGACCAACAGCGCGTGGGGCCGAGAGGCCCTGCCGGTCAAATAACGGCGGGTCAACCGGAGGGCCGGACCCCACCCCCACGGGGCCCGGCCCACCGGCACGCCGTGCCCCGGACCGCCGTCCTCAGCCCTGGACGGCCAGCCGCTCCCGCTCCCCCACCGCCGGGACGTCCCCCGCCCGCCGGGCCTGCCTACGGGCCACCGTCCGCTGCCCCGCGTACGTCAGCGCCAGGATCGCCACCGCGACCAGGCCGTCCGCCCAGAAGTGGTTGGCCGTCACCACGACGACCGTGATGGTCAGCACCGGGTGCAACACCATCAGCCAGCGCAGCGGACTCTTCGACACCCGCACCACCGCGACCGCCACCAGCACGCACCACGCCACGTGCACCGACGGCATCGCCGACAGCTGGGCCGCCTTGACCACCCCACCGACCGTAGCGCCGTACACCGACTGCCCGTACTCCGCCGCGACGTCCACGAACCCGTTCTCCGGCAGCATCCGCGGCGGCGCCACCGGCAGGAACTGGACGGCCAGGCAGACCGCCGTCGTGACGACCACCGTGGTCCGCACCCAGGCGTACCGCTCGCGGTGTCTGAGGAAGACCCAGAGCAGCACCCCGATCATCACGGTGAAGTGCATGGACGCGTAGTAGTAGTTCGCCAGCTTGATCAGCGCCGGGTACGGCGTCACCGCGGCCTGCCAGGAGGCCTCGTCGGGCAGGCCGAACGCCAACTCCGTCCGGTGGATCCAACGAGCCCGGTCCAGCGCGTGCTCGTTGCTCATCAGCGAGAGGCGGCCGACCAGCTGCCAGAGCGCGAACAGCGCGAGCAGGGTGCCGGCCTCCCGCAGGATCGCCGAGGCTCCCGCCCGCCGCACCCTGGCGGCCGCGTACGCGCCACCGTAGAGAGCGACCGCGGCGCCCCCGGCGGACTGCCAGGTCAGGGTCAGGTTCTGCAACGGTCCGCGCCTCTCCACCAAGCTCCGATGTGGTGGGGAGACGTTAACGCAAAAAGACCCCCTCCTGAACCGGAGGGGGTCTTTTTGGAATGATTGTTCGGCGGCGTCCTACTCTCCCACAGGGTCCCCCCTGCAGTACCATCGGCGCTGTGAGGCTTAGCTTCCGGGTTCGGAATGTAACCGGGCG
>NZ_JBHVER010000257.1:0-9909 GCF_042802195.1 Kitasatospora sp. NPDC057500
ACGGGCCGAGGGCCTGACCGCCAGCCAGGAAGCCACCGGCCACTACCGCGCCCTCACCCGGACGAACCCCGACGCCCACCTCCCCGACCTCGCCATGTCCCTCAACAACCTCTCCATCCGGTTGGCCGAGGCAGGCCGACGGGCCGAGGGCCTGACCGCCAGCCAGGAAGCCACCGGCCACTACCGCGCCCTCACCCGGACGAACCCCGACGCCCACCTCCCCGACCTCGCCATGTCCCTCAACAACCTCTCCATCCGGTTGGCCGAGGCAGGCCGACGGGCCGAGGGCCTGACCGCCAGCCAGGAAGCCACCGGCCACTACCGCGCCCTCACCCGGACGAACCCCGACGCCCACCTCCCCGACCTCGCCATGTCCCTCAACAACCTCTCCATCCGGTTGGCCGAGGCAGGCCGACGGGCCGAGGGCCTGACCGCCAGCCAGGAAGCCACCGGCCACTACCGCGCCCTCACCCGGACGAACCCCGACGCCCACCTCCCCGACCTCGCCAGGGCTCTCAACAACCTCTCCATCCGGTTGGCCGAGGCAGGCCGACGGGCCGAGGGCCTGACCGCCATCGAGGAGGCCGTTGCCATCCGCCGCGCCCTCACCCGGACGAACCCCGACGCCCACCTCCCCGACCTCGCCATGTCCCTCAACAACCTCTCCATCCGGTTGGCCGAGGCAGGCCGGCAGGCGGAGGGCCTGACCGCCATCCAGAAAGCCACCGGCCACTACCGCACCCTCACCCGGACGAACCCCGACGCCCACCTCCCCGACCTCGCCATGTCCCTCAACAACCTCTCCATCGACCTCGGTGAGGTGGGCCGGCGGGCGGAGGGCCTGACCGCCATCGAGGAGGCCGTTGCCATCCGCCGCGCCCTGGCCCGGGCGAACCCCGACGCCCACCTCCCCGACCTCGCCACGGCCCTCAACAACCTCTCCATCGACCTCGGTGAGGTGGGCCGGCGGGCGGAGGGCCTGACCGCCAACGAGGAGGCCACCGGCCACTACCGCACCCTCGCCCTGACCTACCCCGACCTCTTCGGACCAGCCCTGCAGCAGTCCCTGGACATTGCCGTCTGGCTCGAAGGGCTCGATCCTTAGCCGGGTGGGGCGGTGGCGCCGGCCCAGGCCCGGCGCCTGATGTCCGGGTCGTCGGGCGGTCAGCCGGGTCGGGGGGAAGGTCTCACAACTCCTTCCGTGATCTGCCGGTCGAGCGTCAGGGCAGCAGGTCCAGGTGCCCCGCGTATTCGCCGGTCTCCAGGTACGTCCGCAGGAGGCCGAGAATTCCCCGGGCGCGCTGCGGCCCCCAGCCGAGCACCGCGGCGTTCTCCGACCCGAGGACGAAGTTCAGGATGATCAGATCGCGCATCACCAGGAACTCGTCGAACTGCGCCGCTCCGGCGGGGAGGGCGCGGACGGACCGGTAGCCCGCCAGGTAGCGTTCGGCGAAGTCCTCGTACGCGGGCCGGTCGTCCGCGCAGGTGCGCAGGACGGACGACAGCACCGTGGCCACGTCGAGCATGGGGAAGCCCCAGCCGCAGTCGTCGAAGTCGATGACGGCCGTGGAGCCGTCGTCGGTCTCCAGGAGGTTGCCCCGGTGGAGGTCCGCGTGGATCACGCCCCAGTCGGCGGATCCGGGCTCCGGCAGCCGGGCGCCCACGGCTGCGGACACCTCCTGGAGGACCCGCTGCTCGTCCTCCGTCAGACGGCCCCGCGCCGTCGCGCCGTCGAGCGCGGCGCCCTCGGTGAAGACCTCGCGGTGTCCCCAGACCGGTCGGACGAAGCCCGCCGGCGGCCGGAACCCGGCGGCGTGCTCGTGCAGCCGGGCGGTGACCGCGCCGATGTCCCCGGCCGCGCCGGGGCGCGAGTACGGCGGCGACGCCCGCCCGGGGATCCACTCGAAGACCGCCGCCGTCACCGGCTCGGGACAGCCCGCCAGTTCCAGGCCGACGACCTTGTCGCCGGCCGGGGTCGCGACGGGCACCGGCACTGTGACCGCCTCCTCCGCGAGGAGCGCCTCCATCCAGTCGAGTTCGGAGCGCTGCTCCGCCGCGCTCCGCCCGTCGCGCACCGAGATTCGGAGCGTGTACAAGATGCTCTCCGGGTGGCCGCGCCGGCGTCCGGCGAGCCGGTACACCGCGTTGTCCTCGTACTGCACGAGGCGCAGATCGTCGCAGCGGATTCCGTGGACCTCCGCCACGCGGACGGCCGACGCCCGAAGCCGGGCCCGCTGGGTGGAGCGCGACAGTTCGTAGAAGGATCGTGCCATGGGGGTTCCTCGATTCGGTGGCCGGAAGCGGTTCCGATCCTCGTCGAGGGGGCCTCGTGGAGGAACGGCGCGATCCGGCGCGATCGAACAGTGGTCGGGGCCGGGAAGGCGGACGACCGAGGGCGCCCGGTCTTCGCGGGGGAACCTCGGGGGGTGAGGTTGGCACGATTCCGCTGTGCCGCCGGCCGTCGGGACTGCTGCGACCACGGGGGGATCCCTGGTGCGTGGCCGCAGGTGGGGGTCCGCCGGTCGGGCTCGGGCGGCACGTCGTCCTAAAATGCGGAGCATGAACAGGACCACGCCGGCACACGGAGACCCCATCCCGATGGAGACGCGGCGGACCCGCTGGCAGGAGTCGGGCAACAGCGAAAGCTACGGCGAGCGGTTCGCCGATCTCCTTTCCGGCGGCGAGGACATCGACGGTGAAGCGCGGCTCGCCGACACGCTCCTGCCGCGCGGCGCCCGGGTGCTCGACGCCGGCGCCGGCATGGGCCGGGTCACTGCGGCACTTCTGCGGCGCGGGCACGACGTGGTCGCGGTCGAGCCCGACGAGGCACTGGTCCGGCAGGCCCGGGAGACCTACCCCGGACTGCCGATCGAGGAACGCGACATCCTCGGCCTCGGCCCCGACGACGGCCCGTTCGACCTGGTCGTCTGCGTCGGCAACGTCATGATCTACCTGGCCGAGGGCACCGAACGCGAGGCCCTGCGCGCGATGCGCTCCGTGCTCGGTGAGAGCGGCCGGATCCTGGTCGGCTTCCACCTCCAGGGCCGGCCGCCGCACGCCCACACCTACACCGCGGCCGAGTTCGAGGCGGATCTCGCGGCCGCCGGACTCCGCGTCGACCTGCGGGCGGGCACCTACCAGCTGCACCCCGCGAACGAGGCCTACGGCGTCTGGGTCCTGAGTCGCACCCCGGGTGAGGCCAACAGGTAGGTCCGCAGCTCGCGGGTCGGGACTCGTGAGCGGAACCCGCCCGGATCCGCGGCGGCACCAGGTCGGCCGGCGTCACCGCGTTGAGCGCCGCCCGGCACCTCCGACGGCGAGCCCCTGGGGGACGAACTCCGCTACCACTGACGGGAGTTGAAAGAAGGACCCGGCCGGCCGCGCGACGGCCGTACGTCGAGAACGCCGAACTCGGCGTCGTGCCGAGTGGCCGCCGCCGCGCTCCGTGCACGCGCGGGAATCGGAAACGCCACCGGCTGCGAAGGTGTTTCGCGTACGCTTTTCCGCCGTGCGTCATTCATCGGCCTTTCGCGGATCACGGATCCGGCGGACTGGAATTCCCTCTCCGGCCTGCACGGAATCGCCCGCTCGACCATTCGGGGATTCCACGCCGGAACGGCCCCCGAGAGCATTCGCGCGGCGGGCACGGGAAGCGATTCCTTCCGCCCGCGGCCCGCGCGGCGCGTGAGCAGCCGCTACCCTTGAGCGACCGCTACCCTTCGCCCCGCAGTCGCGCGATCAGTTGTGTCCGGGACCGGACTCCCGCCTTCTCGAAGACGTGCCGCACGTGCGTCTTCACGGTGGTGACGCCGATGAACAGCGCGGCGCCGATCTCGGCGTTCGAGGCGCCCTCGCAGACCAGGCGGACCACCTCGCGCTCGCGAGGCGTGAGCCCCCAGGCGGCGACCGGCGGCCCGGTCCCGACGGGACCGCCCCCGGCCTGAAACGTGTGCTCCAGGAAGGCGTGGGCCTTGTCGAGAAAGCCCAGGTCAGCGGGGGCGAAGTCGCCCAGCTCCGCAGTACGCAGCAGGGACAGGCCGCCCACGATCCGCGCACCGCTGTAGAGGTAGAGCTCCGCCTCGTGGCGGAACCCGAGCGGAGCCATGAAGCGCCGGTAGTACTCGCCGCGCTCGTATCGCTCCGGCAGGTCGCGCATGGTCACCAGGGGTCGGCGGGGGCCGGCGAAGCGCCGCGGGTGGAACGGGTCGAGGCGGTGGTAGTGCGCGGTGTAGCTCCGGTTCTCGACGGGCCGAATCCGGTGGAACGCGTGATCGACGGCGTTCAGCCGCGTGTCGACGGAGTAGAAGACGACTCCGGAGCAGTTCACCACGTTCGCCAGGAACGTCATTGCCTCGGCCTTGAAGCTCCAGGGGTCTTCGTCCTCGGGAAGAAGTCGCATCGTTGTCGCCACAACCTCGAAACGGATTTTCGCGATCCTACCAGGATCCCGGGAAAGCGGAACAGAGGCGATCTCATACATTGGAAGGATGTCCGGGGCCGAAGGGCCGGAATAGCTTCGCCTCGCCGATCGGGAATGCCGGTCGCAGCAGAGGAAGGGAGAGCCCGAGGCAATGACCGGGACCGAGAACCTGAACCACCACCGGGGCCCTGACGGGCGCCGCGCGGTGGACGTCGTCGTCCGCGCCGCGCACCTGTCCGCGCCGGCCGCCACGGGCCGGTGCGGATCATGAGCCGGCCGATCGCACCGTACCTGGCCGTCGGCCTGTCGACGGTGGTCCGCGGCATCACCTCGCGCGCCCAGATCGCGCACAACCTCGACATCGTCGAGGAGGCCGTGCACGCCGCAGTGTCCGTCGTCGGCATCAACATGCCGGTCAAGCTGATCGCGCTGGCCGAAGGCGCGTTGACCGGATTCACGGACGAGACCCTCGACATCCCGCACGTCACCGCGGCCCGCGACCTGTTCATCGACATACCCGGTCCGGAGACCGAGCGACTGGCCGCGCTGGCCCGGCACTACGACACGTACATCGTCGCGCAGTGCAAGGCCCGCTGGCCGGAGATCCTGCCCGACCGGTTCTTCAACACGCTGTTCGTCATCTCCCCGGCGGGCGAGATCGTGCACCGCGCGGCGAAGAACCACGTATGGTGCCGCGAGCGCTCCTGCACTCCGCACGACGTGTACGACCGGTGGGTGGAACTCTTCGGTGACGGCATCGACGCGTTCTACCCGGTGCTGCGCACCGACGACATCGGCAACATCGGCACGATCTGCTGCAGTGATGGCGAATACCCGGAGGCGGTACGGGCGTTGGCCCTCCAGGGCGCCGAGGTGGTGTACCGCCCCAGCGAAGCGGTGCCGATGACCCAGGCCGGCCCCGACCCCGGAGGCACCTGGCTGCTGCAGAACCGGGCACACGCCCACTTCAACAGCCTGTACATGGTCTGCCCGAACGCCGGACCGGTCTATCCGACGCCCGACTCCCGCTACCCGTACGACATCGCGGGCGGCAACGCGCACATCGTCGACTTCAACGGGGCGGTGCTCGGGCACACCGTGTCCGGGTACAACTCCTTCGTGTCCGGGATCGTCGACATCGAGGCGCTGCGGCAGTTCCGGACGATGAACCTCAACAGCAACTGGCTCAAGGACCTGCGCACCGAGGTCTTCCGGCGGATGTACGACGAACCGATCCATCCGGCCAACCTGTGGCTGACGGACGAACCGGTGCAGCACGCCGAGGCGGACGAGATCTACCGTGCCAACATCCGCCGACTGGTGGAGCGGGGCACGTACACGCCGCCGGCGCACGCGTTTCCCGGCGCACGCTACATCGCGCCGCCGGACCCCGGGCCGACCGGGTAGCCTCCAGCCGCTGATCACGGCGGCGACCGAGGTTCCCGGAGTCCCGCCCGGAGTCCGGGTACCGACGGGGACGGTACCCGGTCGCACCGGCAGTGGGCCGGGCCGTACCCTCCGGCCGGCGGGTACGGCCCACGGCCCCGCGAGCGGGCGGGGCCCGGCCGTCAGGCCACGCCGCACCAGTCGATCGCCGTCATGGCGTACGCCTTCGCTGCGGCGACCAGCTCGTCGATCGCGCACCGTTCGTCGACGGCGTGCGCCATCGCCAGGGCGCCCGGCCCCAGCCCGACGGCGGGTATGCCGGCGGCCGTGAACCAGGTCAGGTCGGTGGCCGAGGGGAACGGCAGCAGATCTCCCGGACCGGCGAACGAGGTGCCGAGGGACGCCCGTTCGCGAGCGGTGCGCACCGTTCGGCAGAGCGGATGGTCTGCGTCGGTCCGCCCGCCCGGGTAGTGCATCGGCCAGTCGATGCGCGGAGGACGGGCACGCATCCAGGGGTCGTCGCGCACGGCGTCCTGCACCGTGCGCGTGATCTCCGACCGGATCTCCGCCGCGTCCGACGCGGGCGGGTAGAAGATCGCGTACTCAAGGGTCGCCCGGTCGGGGATGAACGCGACGTTGCGGCTGCCGTGGGCGGCGCCGTCGAACACGTTCAGGCCGATGGTGAACTGGCCCTTCTCGAACAGCGGGTCCGACCGGCTCTCCAGCCATTCGGTCTCCAGCCGGCGCAGTCCGTCGTGGATCCGCAGGGCGGCGTCGACCGCGCAGACGGCGACGGGGGCGGCGGCGCCTTCGGCGGCCTGTCCGGAGCCCACCGCCCCGGCGCGCGTGCGGCGGCGCATCGACGCGTGCGCGCTGCGCCCGGTCACCGCGATGCGCATGGTCAGCACGCCGGGCGTGGCCGGCATGACCGTCAACGGCCGGGCGGCGCCGGTGGGCTCGGCGATGACCGCCCCGTCGGCGGTGAAGCCGCGACCCAGGACGGCGGAGGTCCCCAGGTGGTGTTCGAGGTTCTCCTCGCCGACCACGCCCTGCAGAACCAGGTCGCCCCGCAGCCGTGTCCCGGTCTCGGCCAGCGCCCTGGCGGCGAAGGCCTGTGCGACCAGTCCGCCCTTCATGTCGACGGTTCCCCGGCCCCAGACGTGGGTCTCGTCGACGAACGCCGTGAAGGGGTCGTGGGTCCAGTGCGCGGCGTCGTCCGCCGGGACGACGTCGACATGGCCGTTGAAGATCAGCGAACGGCCGCCGCCGCTGCCGCGCACCACGCCGACCACGTTGTCCCGGCCGGGCACCTCGCCGAACAGCTCGGTCTCCGCGCCGGCCTGCCGGTAGTGGCGCGCCAGCAGCCGGGAGACCTCCGTCTCACCGCCGACCAGCTCGTCGTAGTCCTGGTCCGGATAGGTCGGGTTCACACTGCGGACGGTCACGGCCTCGGCGAGCGCGGCCACCATCTCCTCGCGCATGCCGTCGAGGCGGGCGAGCACCCGGTCCGTCGCGTCGGGTCTCATGAGGTCACCGCCGGCGTCTCCTCGGCCGGGCCGGAGAGCTCGCCGCTGTCGTGGACGGTCCGGCCGCCCACCAGCGTCCGCAGCACCCTGGTGCCGGGGAGGTCGTCCTCCGGACAGGTCACCGGATCGCGGTCCACGATCACCAGGTCCGCGTGGTTCCCCGGCATGAGCGAGCCGATCCCGGACCAGTCGAGCACCTTCGCCGCCCCGGTCGTCCACATCTGCACCGCCTCGATGCGGGAGATCCTCTGGTCCGGCCCGTCGTTGCGGTGGTTGCTGCCCGCGAAGCGGTGGGTCTGCGCCAGTTCGATCTGCTCCCACGGGTTCTTCGGACCCCAGTCCGAGCCGCCCGCCAGGTCGAGCCCGGTGTCGAGGAGGCGACGCAGCGGTTCGAGGTCGCGCCAGACGTGGGTGCCCATGCGCTCGCCGTACATCGCGCCCTTGCCCCAGGCGAATCCGGCGCTGGTGGTGACCCGGAAGCCGAGGTCGGCGTAGCGGCGGGCCTGTTGCGGCGTGATCGTGATGGCGTGCTGGAGGATCCAGCGCCGGTCGCGGAAGTCGTGCTCCCGCACGACGCGTTCCGCGATGTCGAGGAAGTCGTCGTGCTCGCGCTGGGAGCCGACGCACACGTTCGCCCGGATGCCGTTGGCGGCGCAGAACCTGACGAAGGTCTCCTCCTTCTCCAGGGACACGAACCGATGGCCGCGGGTGGGGCGGCCGAAGGGGTCCCGGTAGGGCTCGTAGGTCGAGAAGTGGCCCGAGAAGCAGGGGCCGCCGGGGCTGATCGTGAGCCCGTCGAGCCGCAGCATGTCGTCGCCGTCGTCCGCGACCTCGCCGGCGAACCGTTCGAGGCGGGCGGCGAATTCGTCGTGCGACAGGGGGTCGAACGGATAGAAGATGACCGACTCGACGTCCAGCGTCGCCAGCACGCGCAGGGGCAGGGCGCCGGTCTCGTGCAGGTGCCGGTAGAGCCCGATGTGCTCCGGCTCCATCGCGTGGCCCTCGTACACGGTGGTCACGCCCTGCGCCGTGTAGCGCGCCAGCTCCGTGGTGGTGCCGGCGACGGCGTTCGCCATGCTGAGCTTCGGCAGCTTGGTCAGGATCTGACCCCAGAAGGGGTCGTAGGTGTAGTAGTTGGTGACGGGTCCGCGCAGGATCCCGGTGAGCTCGCCGGCCTCGTTCTTGTCGATCTCGACGTCGCAGACCCGGTCGGGGATGAAGGCGGTGAGCCCGACGGCGCGCAGGCCCGCGCTGTTGAAGGCGACCACGTTGGGAATGCGCGGCGCCCAGGCCTGGATCAGCACCGGGTGGGCGTCGGTCGCCGAGTCGAGGGTCCACCGGTCGGGCAGGCGCCGTTCGGCCAGGTCCCGCTCCGAGCGGCGGATGAAGTAGTGCGGCTCGCCGACCGGGGTGCACATGATCCACTCCCCCGCCGGCGTGGTCGCGGCCTTGGCCCGGATGCGCGCCACGATGTCCGCGTGGTCGACGGCGTCGGTCAGGTCGACGAGCCCTCCCGCCAGCATCCCGAAGTGCGCGACGTGCGGGTGGGTGTCGATCAGGCCGGGCATGACCACGCCACCCTCGGCGTCGACGTGGCGGGCGCCGGGCCCCGCCGCCTGCACCATGGCGTCCCGGTCCCCCGTCGCGAGCACGCGCCCGCCGGACAGGACCAGTGCCTCGGCCTCGGCCTCGGGTGCGCTCGGATCGAGTGTGCGCACCCGTCCACCAGTGATGATCGTGTTGGTCATAGCTTCCCTCCGCAGTCGACGGTGGTGCCTGGTGGGGACACCGTAACGCAGAAAGTTCTCCATGTGGAGAAAACTTCTCCCGGGCGCGGCGGTACGATGAACTCCGTGACAACGCCCGTACGCGAACCGCAGATGGACCGGGGGATCGCCCGTCGCGAAGCCCTCCTGGACGCCGCGATCCGGCTGCTGGCACGGGAAGGCGCGCGCGCCCTGACCCACCGGGCGATCGCGGCGGAGGCGGGCACCACCCACGGCATCGCCCGCTACTACTTCGGCACCCTCGACCAATTGCTCGACGAAGCCCTGCGACGTCTGGCCGCCCAGCAGGTCGAGGAGGTCCACGCGCTGTTCCACCGGCTGCCGGACGCCGACGTCCAGCAGCGGATCACCCGCATCGTGGAGTACGTGACCGGCTCCCTGGCCCGCAACCGGGACGCCGACGTCGCCCGGTACGAGTTCTTCCTGGAAGTCGCCCGCCGCCCCCAGTTGCGGGCGAGCCTCGACGCTTGGGGGACCGCCCAGCGCGCCGCCTTCGCCGGCGAGCTGCGCGGGGCCGGAGCCACGGACCCCGAAGCCGGCGCCGCGGACCTGCTGACCATCGTCAACGGCCTGCTACTGGAGCAACTCGCCCTTCCCACCGACGACTTCGAGACCGCCCGGCTGCGGCCGGCCGTCGCACGGTTCTTCCCGGCGGGCTGACACCCGGCGTCGGCCTCACGCACGAAGCCGCTCGCCTCAGAGGTCGTTTTATCCCGATGTTTTATCCCTAAATCAGCTACTTGATCTGGGATGTCGGGTCGCGCCATGAGATGGTGTTCTCGCCGGTGAG
>NZ_JBHVER010000258.1:0-9900 GCF_042802195.1 Kitasatospora sp. NPDC057500
GCCGTCGACGCCGATGTCGAGGCCGAGGCCGACGAGGCCGCCGACGCCGCCGACGCCGGCGCGCCGAGCCCGGCGATCCCGGCGATCCACAGGACGTCGGCGAGGTCGTCCGCCGTCGGCGGCCCGCCGTCCGCCGGGACGAGCAGACCGGTGAGCGCGGCCCGCAGGCTCTCCTGGGCGGACGAGGCCACCTCCCGGCTCAGCTCTCGTTGAGCGGGCGGAGCAGGACGTCGTGCAGGAGGTCGTGCCCCCGCCCGCCGTCCCAGAGCCCGCGCCGGGCCATCAGCAGCGCGTTCAGCAGCTGGTCGTTGGCCAGCTCGGCGCCCTCGTCCTGCTGGCGGCGGAGGAACTCGGCGATCAGCGCGGTGGTCGCCGCGTCGGCGGCCGTCTCCTCGCCCAGATGGGCGGCGACCATCGCGGTCAGCCGCTCCGCACTGGGCGGCTGGATGTCCAGCCGCACGCAGCGCCGCAGCAGGGCGCCGGGGAACTCGCGCTCGCCGTTGCTGGTGAGCACGACCAGCGGGAACTGCGCGCAGCGCACGATCCCGCCCAGCACTCCCGCCGTGCGGCCGTGGTCGGCCGTGCCGACCCACTGGTCGCCCGGGCCGAGGCGCGTCAGCTCGGGGATGTCGAACTCGCCCTCCTCGAAGACGTTCAGCAGGTCGTTGGGCAGGTCGAGGTCGCTCTTGTCGATCTCGTCGACGAGCAGCACCCGGGGCACCCGCCAGGGCAGCAGCGCCGTGCCGAGCGGGCCGAGCCGCAGGAACCTCCCGATGTCGGGGCCCTCGGCCGCCGGGGGCGCCCCCTCATGGGGGTCGGGGAGCGGACGGCGGCGGTGGTCCGCGGTCTCCCGCCGCAGGCCGGCCTCGTGCAGCCGGCCGATCGCGTCGTAGCTGTACAGCCCGTCGCGCAGGGTGGACCGGCTGGTGATCGGCCAGCGCAGCACCGGGCCGAGGCCCAGTTCGTGGGCGACCGCGTGCGCGAGGGTCGACTTCCCGGCACCGGGCTTGCCGGTGATGAGCAGCGGACGCCGCAGGTGCAGGGCGAGGTTGACCAGGTGCACCTCCCGCTCGTCGGCCTGGTAGGCGGCGGCCTGCCGGGCCCTGCCGAGCCTGGCCTCGGGCTCCAGGGGCGGATCCTGCCCGGCACCGGCCGGGACGGCGGAGGCGCGCCAGGCCGGAGCGTCGGGGAGCCGGCCGATCCCGTCGTGCCGGACGCCGGTGCCCCGGTAGATCCACCAGTCCTCGGCCATGTCTGCTCCTGCCTCATCGGGCGTGGTCCCGGCGCCGCGGGGACGGGCGGTCATCCGACCATCCCCGGGAACGGGCTGTCCTGGTCCGGGTCCACGCAGTCCGGGTCCTCCCAGAGCAGCGTGACGGTGTGCCGGGGGTCGGGCGGGCGGCCGCGGGTCTGCCGGCGGTAGCGGTGGACGGTGTCGGGCAGGTCGGCCAGGCGGGCCGGCCGGTACTCGCGCAGCGCCTTGACGAGGGTGTCCGCCTCGCCGGCCACCCGCCGCCAGAGCAGCACCGGCATGCCGTCGAGGTACATCGCGTCGTCCACGGCGTACTGGACGTCGGCGGGCAGTTGGTCGTACGGCACGTCGAGGCCCAGGCAGGACAGCGCGGGGCGTTCGGCGATCCAGTCCGGCAGCTCGGCTGCGCGCGCCGGGTCGAGCGGGGGCCAGCCGATCCGGTCCAGGGCGTCGATCTGGTCGGGGCCGGCCGCCGGGCTGCCGAGCTGCGCCCACCGGGCGTTCCAGGCCTCGAAGTTGACCATCGGGTCGGAGTAGCGCTCCAGCGAGCGGACCACCACCGGGTGGTGGTGGCCGAGCGGTCGGCCGGTGGGGCCGGAGGACCACAGTTCGGCCGCGTGGCCGAGCATCGACCGGGGGAGCAGGAACTCGATCCGGACGGCCTTGCCGCGGATCTCCCGGGCCAGTTCGGCCCACCGGGCGAGCCGGCTGCCGCCGACGGAGACCAGTTCGCTCCGGGTGAGCGATTCGGTGGCCGGTAGGCCGTGGGCGCGCTGGAACCGTCCGCCGGTGAGCGGCTGGCGGTAGTAGGCCAGGCGCAGCCGGTACCGGGTGTCGCCGGTGTGCTCCGGGGTCTCCTCGTCCAGCCGGACCTGGACGATCAGCCGCTGCCCGGGTGCGGCGGCGGGTGCGGGTTCCGGCCCGCCGTACCGGTCGACGAAGCGCCGCAGCGCGGGGAGTGCGGCGCACCGGGTGACGGCCGGGTCGGCGCCGAGCGAGCGGAGGAAGCCGGTGAGCGGGCCGAGGACGTCGGGGGCGCGCCGGTCGACGAGGCGGCCGAGGAGTTCGGGCAGGCCCTCCTCGCCGGTGAGGTTCCGCAGTCCGCCGGTGTCCTCGGGGATGTGGTGGTGGAGCCCGGGGAGCGCCGGCAGCCGGTACAACTCGGCCACCACGTCGAATAGTTCGGCGACGTTCTGTTCGGGCCCGCGGGTCAGGAGCAGGGTGGTGAGGTCCAGCCAGGGCAGGACGCGGTCGTCCGGGGCGAGGGTGTGCAGCGCGTCGCGCAGGGACTCCAGCGCCGCCCGGGGGTCGCCGAACGCCACCACGGCGCCGATCAGGTTCCAGACGTGGTCGCGCGGTCGGCCGTCCTCGGCGATGTCCGCGTCGATGCCGGGTGCCGCCGCGGACCGTCCCATGGCGGCCACGACGTGCTGGCGGAAGGCGTGCCCGCGCATCCGGTCGCAGCCGAGGAGGACGTCGGCCAGCAGCCGGTCCGCCTCCACGGCCCAGGGTCTCGGGGGCGGCGGCGCGGGTGCTGCTCCGCTCACGCGCCCTCCCGGCCGCCGGTCGCCCGCCCGACCAGCCGGCGCAGTTCGTCGAGCGCGCCGTCGTCCGGGGCCAGCTCCTCCACGGCGGTGACGAGTGCCCGTAGGGCCACGCGCCCGTCGCGGAAGCTCCGGCAGCCGCGGACGATGCCGTGGAGATGGAGGCGCTGGGTGGGGTGCTCGGCCACTTCGAAGGCGTACGGCACGCCGAGGGCCCGGCTCATGGCGTCCAGCAGCAGGAACCGCCCGTCGAGCCGTTGCAGGAGCGGGATGGGCATCAGGGCGGCCACCAGCTCACCGTCGCCCGGTGGCGGCGGGACCGGAATCGGCCCCGGGACGTCGATCCCCGCCTCGACGAGCAGGGCGCGGAGCGCGCCGACCGGGGTGAACCAGCCGCCCTGGTCCAGCTCGTAGGAGCGGCTGGCCTTGAGCACCCCGTGCACCGCCCCGTCCGCGCCGACCAGCATGCTGCCGCTGTGCCCGTCGCGCACGCCGTCGCCGCTCACCCGGACGTAGTCGCCCGCCCGGCCGACGACCCGGAGGGCGAGGGTGTCCGGGCGGGCGGTGCCCAGGTCCGGGGTGTAGGTGGAGAACCCGAGCGCGGTCAGCCGGGCGCCCGGTTCGGGCGGGCCGCTCGCCAGCGGCGCCACGGGGTGGCCGGTCAGGCCGGGGACGGACAGCAGTGCGAGGTCGGGGAACGGGTGGAAGCGCCCGCCGTCGCCGGTGTCCGGGAACAGCCGGACGGCCCCGGTCGCGACGGGGTGCACTCCCGAGGCGTGCCGCACGGCCACCGGGGCGGCCTCCCGCCGGGCCTCCACCAGGACGTGCGCCGCGCCGGCGACCAGGCCGGGCGCCACCAGGAATCCGCAGCCGGCGAAGCCGCCGGCGACCTCGACCATGACCGCGCAGTCGCGCAGCGCCTCCGGCCGGAAGGGGCCGGGCGCGGTTCCGGTCACTCGGTGCCGGCCGCGCCGGGGAGCGCGGACGACTCGTGGGCGGCCCGCTGCCGACGGCGCTCGGCGAGGTCCCAGGAGAGCCGGACGGTCAGCCCGGCCTCGCCGCCCGCCTCGGCGATGACCCCGAGCAACTGGCCCGACTTGACCGCCAGTTTGAGGCCGAACTCGACCTCGAAGGCGTCCGGCGAACCCGCTCCGCCGTCGGCGATGCTCTCGGCCGCCCAGCGGCCCACGCCCTGCACGGTGGCGCGCACCTGGTCCAGCGTCAGGGCGACGGCCTCGCCCAGCTGCTCCGTCGCGCGGCGGGCGCCACCGCCGAGCCGGGCGTCGCCGAAGGGGTCGCGCTTGGGCGAAGTGCCGTCCGGCTGCTGGAAGTTCACCTCGCCGATCACCTCGGCCCGGACGGTCGTGCCGTCCCCGAGATCGATCGTCACCGTTTCGGTCACCGGGCCCGCCCCTTTGAAGATCCGTTCCAACGGTTCATCAGAATACCCGCCACCGGGGGTCGTTCAGGCCGGAACGCCCGTGCGGGCCGGGCCGGTTCAGGCGTCGGTGGGCAGCGGGCGGAACGGGGGGCGCGGCGGTGCGGCGCGGGGGTGGGCGGGGAGGAGGAGGCCGAGCGAATCGCCGGAGGCGGCGGGCAGCGCCAGCGCGGCGGCGGCCTCCGGCGGCAGCTCGCGCAGCCCGAGCAGCCCGGCGGAGAGCCGGGCGGTGGCGCGGTGCCAGTCGCCGATCCGCCGCATCAGGGTGTGGCCGGTGCCGGCGACGGTGTAGCCGCAGACCCGGGCGCCCGCCGCGCGGCCGCGGGCGGCGAAGGCGCGGGTGTCGGCGGGGGAGGTGATCCGGTCGAGGTCGCCGTGCAGCATCAGGACGTCGCGCCCGGCCAGCTGCTCGCACGGGTCCTCGGCCGGGCACCACGGGGCGAGCGCGACGACGCCGGTGACCGTGGGGTGGCCGGCCGCGTGCAGGGCGGCCCGCCCGCCCATCGAGTGGCCGACCAGGACGGTCGGCACCGGGCCCAGCTCCTCGGCGAGGTCGTCGAGCGCGGCGACGGCGTCCCGGGCGGCGTCGGCCCGCTCGCCGTTCCAGCCCCGGTGGCGGTAGCGGACGGTGCCGACCGCCACACCCGCGCCGGCCGTCTCGCGGCGCAGCGCGTGCACGAAGCCGGTCATCCGCAGTCCGGGCAGGTTCAGCGGACCGGGCCGGGACAGGCCGTGCTCCTGCCCGCCGTGCAGGACCAGCACCGCCGCGCCCGGCCGCTCGGGCAGCCCGTGCCAGACCAGCGCCCGGTGGCCGCCGTCGCTCGTACGGTTGTCGCCCACGTCGCCCACGTCGCCCACGTCGTTCCGCTCCCGCTCCCCGCCCGTCGTCCGCCTGGACCGCCACTGTACGTGCCGGGCGCACGCGGCGGGACACCTCGGTGGCCGGAGCGGGTTCACCCGGGGAGGCCAAGCGCGGGCCGCCGGGGCGTGCGGGCCTGCGGGACCCCTGTTATCCACGAAGGGAGGGGGGTCCCGCGCCGCTCCCGGCGCGGCTTCGCCGAGTGGAGGACTCCCGTGGCCCAGCAGCTCGCCCTGTCCGTCGACTTCGGGTCCGGCTTCACCGAGGCCTGGTCGAAGGTCGCCAAGTTCATTCCCCAGTTCATCGCCTTCCTGGCGATCCTGGTCATCGGTTGGTTCGTCGCCAAGGCCATCGCCCGGCTGCTCGACCGGGTGCTGCGCCGGGTCGGCTCGGAGCGGGTGGCGGAGCGGTCCGGGATCGCCCGGCACCTGGAGGGCTCCAAGTACGACCTGACCGGGATCGTCAGCAAGATCGTCTACTACGCGATCCTGCTGATGGCACTCCAGCTGGCGTTCGGCGTCTTCGGCCCGAACCCGATCAGCGTGATGATCAACGGCATCGTCGCCTGGCTGCCGAAGGGCATCGTCGCGGTCGTCATCGTGGTCGTCGCGATGGCCATCGCCAACGCGGTGCGCGACATCGTGCGCAACGCGCTCTCCGGTGCGGCCTACGGGCGGACGGTGGCGACCATCGCCTGGGCGTTCATCGTCCTGCTGGGCGTGGTCGCGGCGCTCGGGCAGGCCGGGATCGCGACCGCGATCACCGGGCCGGTGCTGGTCGCGGTGCTGGCCTCGATCGCCGGCATCCTGATCGTCGGCGTCGGCGGCGGTCTGATCATCCCGATGCGCCAGCGCTGGGAGCGCTGGCTGGACAGCGCCGAGCAGGAGACCGCCAAGCTGCGCGGCAGCGCCTACCAGGCGGGCCGCTCGGACGCGCTGGCCAACCAGCCGGCCCGGCCGACCACCCCGGCCACGCCGCCTCCGGCCCCGGGCATCGACCCCGGTCGGCCGGGCGGGCAGCCGGGCTGACCGCGGCGACGCGCGGTGCGCCGAGCGGCGCAGTCGGGGTCTCCGACGCCGCTCAGGCCGCGAGCAGGCCGTCCTGCCGGACCAGCCAGCAGATCGCGGTCAGCCGGTGCACCGCGTAGTCGTACCCGACCGGTTCGCGCCAGCCGATCTCGGCGAGCGCGTCGAGGAAGCCCAGCGCGTAGTCGGACAACTCCTCACGGTCCAGGGGCCGGGGCGCCAGCTCCGGCCCCTGGGCGTACAGCAGTTCACGCAGCTCGGCGGCGTGCTGGTCGACCGCCGCGGTGAAGCCGGGCTCGAAGGCGAACTCGGCGAGCCGGGGCGTGAAGGCGGTGACGATCCCGGGCAGCGGACAGCCGGCCGGCCGGTTGCGCGGGTCGGGGGAGCCGCCGGGGGAGTCCCGGTCCGACTCGTCGGGCGTGGCGAACATCCGTCCACGGTAGGCGAGCGCGGGAGCGGCTCCGGCCGCCCGGGGCGGTTCCGGGCTGAGACCTTGGCCACGCCGACGGCGCGGCCCGGTGCGGCCCGACGGTGCGGCCCGGTGCGGCCTTCCGCCGGTACCCGCGTGGCAAACCGCCCGTGATCAAGGGCCGGTCCGTACCAGAATGGCCGCCATGGATCTTCGCATCTTCACCGAACCCCAGCAGGGCGCGAGCTACGACACCCTCCTGCGGGTGGCCCGGACCGCCGAGGAGCTCGGGGCCTTCAGCGCCTTCTTCCGCTCCGACCACTACTTGAAGATGGGCGGGGTCAGCGGCCTGCCCGGCCCCACCGACGCCTGGATCACCCTGGCCGGCCTCGCCCGCGAGACCAGCACCATCCGCCTCGGCACCCTGATGACCGCAGCCACCTTCCGGCTGCCCGGCGTGCTCGCCATCCAGGTCGCCCAGGTCGACGCGATGAGCGGCGGCCGGGTCGAGTTCGGCCTCGGCGCGGGCTGGTTCGAGGCCGAGCACACCGCCTACGGCATCCCGTTCCCCAAGGAGCGGTTCGGGCGGCTGGAGGAGCAGCTGGAGATCGTCACCGGCCTGTGGAACACCGCCCTCGGCGAGACCTTCGACTTCGCCGGCACCTACTACCGGCTGAGCGAGTCGCCGGCGCTGCCCAAGCCGGCCCAGGCGCGGATCCCGGTCCTGGTCGGCGGCAAGGGCCCGACCCGCACCCCGGCGCTGGCCGCCCGCTTCGCCGACGAGTTCAACCTGCCGTTCGTCCCCGCCGAGGAGACCGCCGCCCAGTTCGGCCGGGTCCGCGAGGCCGTCGAGAAGGCCGGCCGCCGGGCCGACGACCTGGTCTACTCCAACGCCCTGGTGGTCTGCGCCGGACGGGACGACGCCGAGGTGGCCCGCCGGGCCGCCGCGATCGGCCGCGACGTCGACGAGCTGAAGGCCGACGGCCTGGCCGGCACCCCGGACGAGGTGGTGGAGCGGATCGGCCAGTACGCCGCCGCCGGCTCCCAGCGGATCTACCTGCAGGTCCTGGACCTGGACGACCTCGACCACCTGGAGCTGATCGCCTCCCGGATCGCCCCGCAGCTCGGCTGAGCCCCGCCGCCCTCCGGGCCCGCCGTAACGGTCCCGGTGCGTTTCTGTGACGTACCCGGGGCGGTAAAGGGCTCGGCCCGGACCCGGTCTGACCACTAGTCTTTACTCGCTCTTGAAGGGGGAAGGCTCTTCGGGAAGCGGGTCCGGGAGAGCCCGGGCCGGCGGGGATGCAGGGGGTTTCGATGGCGGACGTGCAGGTCTCCAGGACGGTCCTCGACCGGACGGCCGCGGCGCTCCGGGCCGGCTGCCCGGAAGTCGCGGCGGAGCCGGCCGCCGGCGCGCTGCGCCCGCACGGCCTGCAGGACCTCCGGCAGGCCCGGCCCGGGCGGGGGCGGCCGGTGGCGCTGCACTACCCGGCGGGCGACCTGCTGGTGGTCTCCGGGCTGCCGGGCAGCGGCAAGAGCACGCTGATGCGCCGCTGCGTGCGCACCCCGCTGATCGACTCGCAGCTGGTCCGCGAGGAGTACGCGGCCCGGATGCCGGCCTGGCTGCCGTACGCGGTGTACCGCCCGCTGGTGCGGATCGCGCACTACCGGCGGCTGCGGAGCGCGGTGCTCGGCGGCGGCCCGCTCACCGTGCACGACTGCGGGGCGGTGCCCTACGTGCGGCAGTGGCTGGTCCGGATGGCGGAGAAGCAGGGGCGCCGGGTCCACCTCGTCCTGCTGGACGCCAGTGCCGAGGAGGCCCGGGACGGCCAGCGCGCCCGCGGGCAGGCCGTCTCCGCGTACGCCTTCGCCCGGCACCGGGACGCCGCCCGCCGGCTGCACCGGCGGCTGGCCGGGACGGGCTGCCCGCCCGTCGGCTGTGCGTCGGCCGTGGTACTCGACCGGGCCGGTGCGCGTGCCCTGCGGGAGATCGTCTTCGTGGCGTCGTAGTCTCGGCGAGGCGGTTCGGGCGCCCGGTTCACCCCGTTCGTCCCGTTCCGCCGGCCGCCGCACCACTGCGCGGGGTTGACGGGGTGTCACGTTTCGGACAGGCCGGGGCCGGTACTGTGCGCAGGTGCGCGACGGGAAATCCTCCATGTGCGGCGCGATCTGACCGCTCAAACTTCCGGATTATGTCTGATTTGTCGTCAGAGGTTCCAGGCCGGAACCTGTCTGACGTGTACACGCGACCCTGCGTAGCCTGTGGCTCGGCGGTCCCCCTCAGCCGCTGTCCCCCACCACACCACAGGAGCGCAGATGCGTCGTTCCGTCCGTGTCCCCTCGCGTGCCACCAACCGGTTCCTCGGCGCGGCGGCCGTTGTCGCCGCCCTCGGCCTCACCCAGTTCGTGGCGCCGGCCACGATCAGCGCCGCCGGCGCGCCCGCCCAGGCCCCGTCCGCCGCCGTCTGCACCGGCGAGGGCTCCGAGGACGCCGCGGCCCGCAAGCCCGCCGGCAGCCCCACCTCGCAGGAGCCCAACGCCGTCACAGAGTCGCAGGCCAAGGCGATGGACGCGGACCTCCAGGCCCGCCTCGGCCAGCTCGCGCAGGCCACCCAGGGCGGCGCCCTGCTCGCGCCCGGCATGCTGGCCGCCACCACCACCATCCCGGTCTACATGCACGTGGTGCACTCCGGCACCACCGGCAAGCTGTCGGCCGCCACCATCGCCCGGCAGATCGACGTCCTCAACGCCGCGTACAGCGGCCAGGGCACGGGCAACACGGTGAGCCAGTTCCGCTTCCAGCTGGCCTCCACCGACTACACCGACAACGCCACCTGGTACAACGGCGTGGCCCCGGGCTCCAGCGCCGAGCGGGCGATGAAGACCAGGCTGCGCAAGGGCGGCGCCAACGCCCTCAACCTCTACAGCGCCAAGCTCGGCCAGTCGCTGCTCGGCTGGGCGACCTTCCCGAGCTCCTACCGGACCAACCCGACCGACGACGGCGTGGTGCTCCTCGACTCCTCGTTCCCCGGCGGCTCGGCCACCAACTACAACGAGGGCGACACCGCCACCCACGAGGTCGGCCACTGGCTCGGGCTCTATCACACCTTCCAGGGCGGCTGCGCCGGCCAGGGCGACTACGTCGCCGACACCCCGGCCGAGGCGAGCGCCGCCTACCAGTGCCCGGCCGGCCGGGACACCTGCACGACGGCCGGGGTCGACCCGATCCACAACTTCATGGACTACACCTACGACTCCTGCATGACGCAGTTCACCCCCGGCCAGGTCGCCCGGATGTCCAACTCCTGGGCCGCCTACCGGGCCTGACGGCCCCCGGGCGAAGCCTGGGTCCGGCGGGTGCGCGGCTGCGGTGCCG
>NZ_JBHVER010000259.1:0-9832 GCF_042802195.1 Kitasatospora sp. NPDC057500
GCCCTGGCGCGCCACCCGGCAGCCGACGCCCGGGAGCGGCAGCCCGCGACGGGCACACCGGCACGAGGAGGAGATGAGTCGATCATGCGACACGTCTGGCTGGAAGCCCCGCTCGCCCAGGACCGACTCGCGGCGGCCGCCGGAGCCGAAGGGCTCCTGGGCTCCTTCGACTGCCGGGTCCGGCACCGCGGCCCCTACGGCGGAGTCGGCGAGTTCGTCCGCCGCCTCGTCCTCGACCAGGGGCGCTCCCCGCTGGTCGTCCGGCACCAGGTCGAGCTCCTCTGCGCCGTCCGGGACTTGAGGCCCGACATGCCGTGGGCCGACGAGGCCGTCGCGGCCCTGGATGTCGCGGACGTCCAGATCAGGTTCCACCCGGCCCGGCGCACCCGCCACCTCGCGTACGGGATCGGCGAATTCGTCGCCGCCTGGTCGACAGGTCACCAGCCGCCCGCCGCCGTCCTGCTCGACGGGCTGGACGAGGCGGACGCCACCACCGTCGAACTCGTCGACGTGCTGCTGCGACGCGTCGACCCCTCCCGGCTGAGGCTGTACATCGGCGGCGCTTCGCTGCCCACCGCGCTCGCGGCGACCGTCGCCGAGTACGCCCAGCCCCACCCGGCCACCACCACCCCCGCCGAGGGCACCGGCACCGACGACGACGCCGCGGTCCACGACCCCGCCTGGCACGACGCGCGCGCCGACGAACTCGCCGCGACCGGCGAGTGGTCCTGGCAGCTGGGCGCGATCCCGTACCACCGCGAACGCGGCACCCGCCCCACCACCGACGGCGTCGAAGCGCTGCGCACCGCGCTCGGCCTCGCCCTGCAGAGCGGCTTCTACGAGCACGCCGTCCGGCTCGCGGAGCGCGGACTGTCGCTGGTCACCCCGACCGGGGACACCCGGAACTGGTGGGCCTTCACCACCATGCTGGCCACCGCGCTGACCGCCCTGGACCGCCCGGCCGAGGCGCTCGCGCTCTACGACCACGCCCGGCAGGTCACCGACGAGCCGAGGATCCACCTGTCCGCGGCCTACTCCACCGCCATGCTCCACGTCCGCCACCTGCCGGCGCCCGCCCGTGACCTCACCGCCGCCCGCGCCTGGCTGGACCGCGCTGTCGCACTCGCCGAACAGTTCGAGGACCCGCGCGAACGCACCGTCACCACCGTGTTCCACCGCCAGGGCCTGGCCCTGCTGGACAGCCGCGCCGGCGACCACGCGGCGGCGCTGCGGACGGTCGAGGACGGGATCGCACGGCTCGCCGAGACCCTGGCACCCGGCGAACGCCCCCAGGACCGCGCCCGGCTGGTGCACAACCGGGCCCAACTGCACCTCGCGCTGGGCGATCCGGCCCGCGCGCTCGCCGACCTCGACACGGTGATCGCACAGGACCCGCAGAACGCGGAGTACTACGTCGACCGGGCCGCCCTCCACCGGGCCACCGGACGGCCGGACGCCGCGATCGCCGACTACGGCACCGCGATCCGCCTCGGTCCGCACCTTCCCGAGGCGTACTGCAACCGCGCCGGGACCCACACCGACCTCGGCCTGCCCGAGGCGGCCCTGGCCGACCTCGACCGGGCCCTGCGGATCGAGCCCGACCACCTCGACGCGCTGGTCAACCGGGCCGGCCTCCACCTGGACGCCGGTGAACTCGACCTCGCCGAACGCGACGCCCTCGCGGGCCTGCGGCTGTCCCCCGGCCAGCCGCACCTGCTCTGCGCGCTCGGCGTGGTGGAGTCCGAACGCGGCCGACTCCCCGAGGCCGAGGCGCTGCTCACCCGGGCCGTCGAGTGCGCCCCCGACCTGCCGACCGCCTGGACCAACCGCGCGACGGTCCGCTTCGAACAAGGCGACGTCCCCGGCGCCGTCGCCGACCTCGACCGGGCCATCGCCCTGGACCCCGACCCCGTCGCCCTCTACAACCGCGGCCTGGCCCACCGCCGGCTCGGCAACGAGGCCGCCGCCGCCGAGGACTTCACCCGCGCCCTCACCACCACCCCCGGCCCCGACCCCGACCTGCGCGCAGACCTCCTCCGCGAACGCGCCGCCTGCGCCCCTCCCCCGAGCGCCTGACCACGCCCCGGCGGTCGGCCCTCGGGGCGTGTGCCCGCACGCTACTCCGGTCGCCGGCCCGTCAGCTGCTGCCACCGGTCCCGGGCCGCGTCCCACTCGCGGCGTGCCCGGGGAATGCGCGTGTCCGACTCCTGCCGGGCCACCAGTTCGCTCTGCCGGCGCCGGGCCTCCTCCTGACGGGCAGTGTCGGCGATCGCCTCGCGCAGGGCGTCCTCGGCCTGCGGCACGAGCGCCTGCCGTTCCGCCTTCGCCACCTTGGCGTCGGCGGAGGCGTTGAAGACCTCGACGACGAACTGCCGCACCTCGGCCTCGGACACCTCTTCCAACGGGACGGACACCATCTGCCGGCGGCCGGTCGGGAGCGCCACGTAGACGTGGCCGGCCTTGGACGAGTACTCGTCGCGAACCGAGATCTCGTCCAGCGGGTACTCCGAGGTGAGACCGTCCGCCGTCACCTCCAGCGCGTGCTCGTACAGCCGCAGGCTGCCCAGGAGCGAGGACCGCAGATCGCCGCGGTCCGGTGCTCGGAGCCGGGCCAGGTGCGCCCTGGCCCGGCCGACCCGGTCACCATGGGCGCGCACGGCCGCCTCGACCTCGCCCCGGGCGGCGTCGCGCTCACGGCGGGCCTCGCGCTCCAGCGCGCGGAGCCTGCTGCGCGCGCCGTCCAGGTCGCGCCGGTCCTCGGCGTACTCCTCGCCGAAGGTGTACCGCCATCCTCCGGGATAGCGCAGCATCAGCCAGATCACCGCGGTGCCGACCGACAGCACGACCACCAGAATCCAGCCCACAGGCCCCATCGATCCCCTCCCACGGTCCCACGGTCCCACTGGCCCACACCCTGCCCCGGCGCCCCGAGCCCCGCCGATGGTACGGATGCCGGTCGGCTCGCGCGGGGAATCCGGGCAACTCCGCCCCCGCACCGGTGAACATCGGCGTCGGCCGGCAACCACCACCCCGCGGTGCACCCACCGCCGAGCTCGCCGGCCCGCCCGGTCTCAGCTGCGCGGGGACCCGTCGAGCCGGTCGAGCCAGTCGAAGAGGTCGGCGCCCAGGAGCTCCCCCTGCTCCGCGACACCGCCCCCCAGGGCGCCGGGCGCGAGCCGGTACAGGGAGGAGCGGTCCCGGCCGTGGCGGCGCATGAACAGGCCCGCTCCGCCGCCGTCCTCGCCGACCAGGACCCAGTGGGGCGCGTGCGCCGGCACCTCCCAGGCCGCGTTGCGGGCGCCGGAGGTGTGCGGCCCGAACAGCGTGCCGCCGTCCGGCAGCCGGAGTCCGGGGGTGGCGCGCCACAGGCGGGCGACGGCCGGGTTCGGCCCCTCCCGCAGCCCGGCGGCGAGCGCCGTCCACACCGTGAGGAACCCGGCGAAGGAGTCGGCGACCGCCTGCTCCCCACCGGTGAAGCGGCTCCGCACGACGACCGGCCACTCCCCGTCCACCGCCCGGTCGAGGGCGAATCCGTAACGCTCGTGGTCGTCGTCCTCGTGGAACCAGAGCCGGTCCCCGCCGGACCACCCCTCGGTGAGCCCTGGTTCGCCGAGGCCCTCCACCGGCTCCACCGTGGCGATCGGGCACCCGCGCAGCGAGCCCTCCCCGTACGCGGCCAGCCACCACCGGTACGAGCGCGGCAGCGGCCCGGTGGCGGCCTCCGCCCCATGGATCACGGCCTCCGGACGGCCACGGCCCGGCCGGGTGACGATCCCCGGCGTGGTGGCGATCAGGTCGCGCAGAAGTTCCAGGTCGGCCTGCATGACGGGCAGTCTGGCACAGGGGTACGACAGGCGGGGTCCGCGGTCGAGCGGCGCCGCGCCCGGGTCCGGCCGGCCGCGCGACGGCTACGATGCGCAGCACGTGGGAGCGAGGGGGCGGCATGGCCGAGTGGGACGGTGTGGGCGAGCGCGGCGTCTACGACGACGAGCACCAGGCGGAGCGCGACCGGCTGTCCGATGCCGCCCACCGGGGTGACTGGGCCGCGGTGCTGGCCGCGGTGGAGAGGTCGGCGGAGAAGTCGGCGGACCTGGTCAACACCCGGCGCGTGGCGGGCCGCAGCGGTTGGGCGCCGTTGCACCAGGCCGCCTGGCACAACGCCCCGGCCGAGGTGGTCGAGAGGCTGCTGACGGCCGGCGCCTGGCGCACCCTGCGCTCCGCGGACGACGAGCGCCCCGTCGACGTCGCGACCCGCCTCGGCCACGCCGCCCTGCTGCCGCTGCTGGAGCCGGCACCGCTGCACCGGGTGCCGGAGGCGGACCTGCGGGCGATGCAGCACTTCCTGCACGCGCTGATCCGGGTCCGGACGGAGGACTTCGGCGTCACGACGGCCCTGGTGCTTCCGCAGGCGAGCGTCCTGACCGAACTGCCGGACGCGGCGCTGTGGTTCAGGGTGCCCGGCATGTACGGAGGCTTCGGCATCCAGTTGGAGGAGGTGCGGGCCGGCCGGCGCCTGGTGGTGCGGAGCCACTGCCGGATCGTCGGCCACTCCGGCCGGACGCACCACATCACCCCGGACGGCTGCACGCTGACCGAGTCCGGCTGGTAGCCGATCCGGCGAGGGTCGACGCGGATGCGGAGAGGGGTCCGGCGGGTGCCTGCCCGCGCCTACCGGAGAACGACCGTGACGCCGCAGCATTCGAGGAGTCGCACGATCTCCTCGAAGTAGGAGAGCCCGCTCTCCGGATCTATCAGGACGTCGGCCAGTGCGCGGCGCGCGACTTCGGAGTCGTGCCAGGTCAGGGTGAAGGGCGGGGCCACTCCGAATCCACCGCCCAGGCAGTCCTTCAGGGCGTTCCACTCCCGGCCGAAGTAGCGGCCGGGTCCGAGGAGGGCCTCGGCGAGCGCGCAGTACAGGCCGGGGACGTCCGTCACGAACCGGCCGTCGAGGTGGTACTCGCCGCCGGATCGGTCCGGCCGGGGCGCGGGCACCCGCCAGTCACGGGTGCTGAGGTCGAGCCACGCGGCCCTGCCCCGGGAGCCGTACGGCGCCCACAGGTTGGGTGCTGCCGGTGGGCCCTGGTACCACTGCGCCCAGACCGGGCGGGCCGCCGGCGGCGGGCGGTCGGCCCCGCCGTCGGTGAGGGTGATGTCGACGAGTGCGCCGCCGAGCACGGACGGCCGTGCTCCGGTGACGGCCAGGCCCACGGTGCGCGAGGCCATCACGGCGCCACGGCGGTCCAGCACCAGGAGGTAGGCCCACGCCCGTTCCGACCGGCGGGGTCGTCGCAGCGCCGCGAGCAGGGGCTCCGCGGGTTCGCAGCCGATCAGCTCGATCGGAACGGGGGCCGGGTCCGCCCGCTCCTCGAACAGTCCGTCCACGGCCGAGCACCGGCCTGCACCGGTCACCGCGGACGCCGTCCCCGCGAAGAGCTCGAAGCGCGGCGTCGCGGGCAGTCCGAAGAAGCTCTCCTCGCACCTGACACCGGCACCGAGCACGACGTCGTACCGCTCCGGGTCGGCCGGGTGGGGCCGATGGGCCACCACGACCGCATCGACGAGGGTGAACCACTGCACGGGCGTCTCGTCGTCCCAGACCTCGACGCACATGTCGCCCAGCCCCTGGAGCGAGCCGCCGGGCCCGGCCAGGACATCGCCGAGGAGACCGCCGGGGCGGTACCCGCGCAGGGTGAGCACCTCCCGTGGCAGCGGAACCGGCTCGACGAACAACCCCTCGATGCCCGCGCACCTCCCCCAGAGCCGCTCCTCACCGTCCTCGTCCTCCTGGACCAGGAGGTACTTCACCGGAAAGCCCCGGTTCCATTCGGCGCGATTCGCGATGCGCAACAGACCTCCGGAGAAATGAGCAGCCTTCACCCGCGTCGTGGGCCGGGAAGTCACTCCGTGTTCATAGCACCCGGCCGACGGCCCGCCAAGCGAATTTTCGGATCACCCCGTGGCGCGCAGGGCCGAGACCGGGTAGCGCAGGGCCTCCGGGACGGCTGCCTCGACGGTGGCGATGGCCGGGCCGAGGCCGGAGAAGAGGTCCGGGACCACCGGGACGTAGCAGTTGCCGCGGCCCTGGAGGACGAGGGCGCCCTCGTGGACCTCGACGCCGACCACCTCGGAGTACGGGAAGCCGTGGATCACGCCCTCCTCGTCCTGCCACCACGCGCCGTCGGCGTTCACCACCAGCCGGACCTTGCGCGCCGCGCCGAACCGCGCCCGGGTGAGCAGCGGCGGCCGGTACTGCGGCCCGGCCGGCAGCTCGGTGCGCTCGGAGCAGCCGCCGGCGGGAAGTCCCGATCCGTCGGGCCGGCCGAGGGTCAACTGCTCCACTGCGCACGGCACCAGCAGCAGCGCCGACTCCATCGCCGCCGCGAACGCCTCCCGCACCTGGGCCGGGGTCGCCCCGGCCTGCAGGGCGAGCTTGGTCTCCGAGTCGAGGTGGGTCTCGCCGAGCAGCAGGTCGGCCGCGCGTTCGACGACCTCCATGTCGGCGGTGCGCGGGTCGGTCAGGTACTCCCGGGCGCCCTCGCGTTCCTCGGCGAGCTCGGCCTCGGTGGGCTCCTCGGTGGCGAGGCGGACGGCCTCCTGCCAGAGCAGTTCGGCGACCCGCTTCTCCTGGCCCTCGCGGACGTCGAGGTGGATGCTGCGCTCGCCCCGGCCGGGGCCGACGTAGACGGCGCTGCCGCCGACGTCGTAGCTGAGGCCGTGCTGGTGCCGGACGGTGTCGGTCAGGCGCTGGCTGAGCACGTGGGCGGCGAGCAGCATCGCCTGGTCGTTGAGGTCGCAGGAGAGCAGCAGGCCGGGGCCGGGCACATCGGCCCGGTGCCAGGACGAGCGGGTGGTGCGCGGGGCGGGGTGCGGGGCGCGGGTGGTGCGGGGACCGGGCGGCAGCGGGAGGCGCAGGCCCTCGGGCGGCGGGCCGGTGAGGGCGAGGACGGCGTTGCCGGCGTGGAAGTGACGGGCGACGGTCTCCCGCACGGCCTCCAGCGGGATGCGGTCGGCGCCGGGGCCGTTGAAGGAGGCCAGGCCGAGGCCCTGCGTGCCGTAGCGGATCGACAGCAGTTCCGCGGTGACCGGGTCGGCCGTGCCGCTGCCCTCGGCCGCCAGCACTCCGGCCTCCTGCTCGATCCGCCCCAGGGGCAGGTCGGTGAGGGCGGCGCAGACGCGGGCGAGGAAGTCGACGACCTGCTCCGGGCGGCCGGTGCAGGTGAAGTCGGTGAGCGTGAGGCTGACCGAGGCATTGTGCTCGAAGTGCAGCCGGGGCAGCGTACTCATCGCCAGGTGCTCGACCAGGTGCGTCACCCCGAGGGTGCGGAAGGTCTCGTCCTGGAGCCCGCAGCCGAACATCAGGGTGGCTTCGAGCGGACCGGGCGTCTCGGTCCAGATGACGGGGACGCCGTCAATGCGGTCGTGATGCATCGGGCGAGCATACAATCATCGATTTATCGACTGCACGGGAGCCGTGGGTTGCGGCTGCTCGACGGTGCCGTGTCGGACCTGAATGTGCGCGGCACCGCCGCCGCCGGCTGCGCCACGCGCGGCGGACCGGACCGGCCGCCGTCGGCCTCGACGAGTCGGTGGACGTCCGCTCCCGGCACCGATCTGCTCGCCTGCGGCGCTGTCAGGAGCCGGCCCCCGAACGACCCGCAAGCCGGGCCGCCGCACCGGCGCGCAGCAGCCGATGCGGAACCGGTCGTTCGAATTGTCAGTGCTGGTCAGGATGATGCTCCCATGACGGACACCACCTCCCCGCTCTCGCCCGCCGGCTACGCCGACGCGGTCGCCACCGCCGTCGCGGCCTCGGCCGCGTACTACACCGACGGCTCCACCCCGCTCGGCGACGACGAGTACGACGCGCTGCTGCGCGCCATCGCCGCCTACGAGGACGCCCACCCCGGTGAGGTGCTGCCCGACTCCCCCACCGGCAAGGTGGCCGGCGGCGCCGTCCGGGGCGACGTGCCGCACTCCGTCCCGATGCTCTCGCTGGACAACGTCTTCGACGCCACCGAGCTCACCGACTGGGCGGCCGGCCTGGAGCGGCGGCTCGGCCGCCCGGTGGCCGGCTGGTGCGTGGAGCCCAAGCTGGACGGCCTCGCGGTGGCCGCTCGCTACCAGGGCGGCAAGCTGGTGCAGATGCTCACCCGGGGCGACGGCCTGGCCGGCGAGGACATCTCCCACACCGCCGACGCCGTGCTCGGCCTGCCCACCACCCTCGCCGAGCCGATCGACGTCGAGCTGCGCGGCGAGGTGCTGCTGACGACCGCCCAGTTCGAGGAGGCCAACCGCATCCGGCTGGCCCACGAGGCCCCCGCCTTCGCCCACCCGCGCAGCGGCGCGGCCGGCACCCTGCGGGCCAAGGACCGGCCGTACCGCATCGAGCTGACCTTCTTCGCCTACGACGCCATCGGCCTGGACCTCGACCTCTCGCACAGCGCCCTGCTGACCCGCCTCGCCGCCCTGGGGGCGAACACGGCCGCCGGCACCGCCGCGGCCCCGCTGCGCTGCGGGACCCTGGACGACGCCCAGCAGCGGATCGACGCGATCGCCGCCCTGCGCAGCACCCTGCCGTTCGGCATCGACGGCGTGGTGGTCAAGGCCGACACCGCCGCCGACCGCCACCAGGCGGGCTCCGGCTCCCGCGCCCCGCGCTGGGCGGTGGCCCGCAAGCTGGCCGCCGAGCACAAGGTCACCCGCCTGCTGGAGGTGGAGTGGAACGTCGGCCGCACCGGCATCATCGCCCCGCGCGCCGTGCTGGAGCCCGTCGTCATCGACGGCGTCACCGTCACCTACGCCACCCTGCACAACCCGGCCGACATCACCCGCCGCGACCTGATGATCGGCGACCTCTGCTACGTCCTCAGAGCCGGCGACGTGATCCCGCGCGTCGAGGCCCCGCTGGTCGACCAGCGCACCGGCGCCGAGACCCCGATCGTGTTCCCGACCTCCTGCCCGCGCTGCGGCGACGGGATCGACAGCTCCGAGCAGCGTTGGCGCTGCGTCCGGGGCCGGAACTGCCAGGCGGTGGCCTCCGTCATCTACGCGGCCGGCCGCGACCAGCTCGACATCGAGGGCCTCGGCGGCACCCGCGCCGTCCAGCTGGTCGAGTCCGGTCTGGTCGCCGACATCGCCGACCTCTTCACCCTGACCCGGGACCGGCTCCTCGCCCTGGACCGGATGGGCGAGACCTCCACCGACAACTTGCTGGCCGCCATCGAGACCGCCCGCAGCCGGCCGCTCAACCGGGTCGTCTGCGCCCTCGGCGTCCGCGGCACCGGCCGCACCATGTCCCGCCGGATCGCCGCCCACTTCGGCTCGCTCGCCGCCATCCGCGCCGCCGACGCCGAGGCCCTCGCCGAGGTCCCCGGCATCGGCGCCGAGAAGGCCCGGGTGGTCGCGGCCGAGCTCCTCGAACTCGCCCCGCTCCTCGACAAGCTGGCCGCCCAGCAGGTCGGCACCCAGGTCACCGAGCCGCAGCGCCCCACCTCCACAGGTGAGGCCGGGGCCGATGCCGCGGCAGCGGGCGAGGCGGGCCCGCTGGCGGGGGAGGCCGTGGTCGTCACCGGCTCGATGACCGGCGCCCTCGCCGCTCTCTCGCGCAACGAGATGAACGAGCTGATCGAGCGCGCGGGCGGCAAGGCCTCCTCCTCCGTCTCCAAGCGCATCACCCTCCTGGTGGCCGGCGAGAAGGCGGGTTCCAAGCGCGCCAAGGCCGAGGAGCTCGGCATCCGCATCCTCACCCCCGAGGACTTCGCCGCCCTGGTCACCGACCACCTTCCCCAGGATTGATCGAAGGCGACTGCGTGAGGGCGGGCCCGCGCACAGC
>NZ_JBHVER010000260.1:0-9814 GCF_042802195.1 Kitasatospora sp. NPDC057500
CCGCCCGCCCCCGCGGGCTCCTCGCGCAGGTGCCGGACCAGCGGCAGCAGCCGGGCCCGGCCGCGGGCGCAGCGGCTCTTCACCGTGCCGACCGGCACCCCCAGCAGTTCGGCGGCCTCGGCGACGGGGTAGCCCTGCATGTCGACCAGGACGAGTGCGGCCCGCTGCTCGGCGGGCAGCTCGGCGAGGGCGGCGGTCAGTTCGCGGTGCACCTCGGCGCGGACCACCGGGGTGTCGGCCGGTTCGGCGGAGCCGACCAGGGCGTCCAGCCGCTTCGGGTCGTCGTCGAGCGGCTTGGTCCGGCGGGTGGCGGTGCGCCGGGCCCGGTCCAGGCAGGCGTTGACCACGATCCGGTGCAGCCAGGTGGTGACGGCCGAGCGGCCCTGGAAGGTGTGGGCGGAGCGGAAGGCGGAGACCAGGGCGTCCTGCAGGGCGTCGGCGGCCTCCTCGCGGTCGCCGAGGGTGCGCAGGGCGACGGCCCAGAGCCGGTCGCGGTGACGGTTCACCAGCCGGCCGAAGGCCTCCCGGTCACCCGCGACGTGGCGGGCGAGGAGCGCCGCGTCGTCGTTGCCGCGCTCCGGTCCGTCCTCCGCCACGTCCACCCCTCGCCGTTCGCGCCCCGCCCCCGCAGCCCGCGGTCAGCCGAAGACCTTCACGTCGGCGATGTGGCCCTGGTACTGACCCCCGTGCTGCATGTTCTCCGGGTTCTTGGACAGGCTGGTCAGCCAGATCAAGAGATAGCGGGTGGTGACCGGGCTGTCCAGCTCGTAGGAGAGGCTGGTGCCGCTCTCCTTGCCGAGGACGGTGAAGTCCTTCGGCTTGGCCGCCGTGGGGTTGCCGACGCCCTTGCCGGGCGTCCGCAGCTCGGCCGTGGCGGGGGTGACGAGCTTGACGTTCACGCTGGAGACGCTCTGCGCCGTGCCGAGGTCGAGGAGCAGGCCGGTCCCCTCCTTGCCCTTCGGCCCGAAGGCGTCGCCGTACCAGCTGGTGGTCCACGCGCTGTTCGGGTCGCCGTCGAAGGCCTTGTCCAGGACGAACGTGCCCTCCGGGCCGCCGCCCAGCGGGTTGTAGGAGATCGCCTGGGTGATCGGGACCGCCACCGGGTCGTGGGTCGGCGTGTGGGTGGTGGGAGCGGCGCTGGTGCCGCTGGGCTCGGGGGTCGCGGCGGCCGAACTCCCCGGGCGCAGGTTGTCCACCAGCTGCCAGGAGGCCACGCCGATGGCGCCGAGGGCGACGGTCCAGGCGGTCACCTTGACCACCCGGCGCAGCCGTCTCCCGGCGTTGCGCACCGGGGCGGCCACCGGGGTGGGCCCGGTGCCGGGGGCGGCGACCACCCGGGTCGGGTTGGGCGCGGTCGGCAGGGCGTGGGTGTTGTGGCGCGGCGGGTTGGTGAAGACCGGCAGCTCGGGCTCGGGCTGGCGGATGCGCGGCATCAGCGCGATCGCCCGGGCCAGGGCCTCGGGGGTGGCGATCGGCTCGGCGTGGTGCGGCGGGTGGTCGAACAGGGCGCGGGAGGCCAGTTCGGCCAGGCCCTTGTGGACGCCGGCGCGGACCTGGTCGGGTGCCACCTCGCCGATGTTCCTGGGCAGGCCCTGGAGGTCGTAGCGGTCCTCGGGGAAGGGCCAGCGGTGGGTGAGCGCGGCGAACAGCAGGGCGCCGATGGCCCGGGTGTCGGCGCGCCCGGCGTCCTCGTCGGCGTCCTCGGCGGGCAGGCCGCGCAGGGCGGCGTCCACCGCGATGCCGTTGATCCGGTACTGGCCGCTGTCGGTGCGCAGCACGCAGCGCGGGGTGAGCCGCAGGTGGGCCTGGCCGCGCCGGTGGGCGGCGGCCACCGCGTCGGTGACCTGGCGGACCATCTGGTAGGCCTCGTGCGGCTCCATCGGGCCGTCGGCGAGCAGCTTGGCGAGGTCGGAGGCGTGCGGCAGCCACTCCCGCACGACGTAGACCAGCTCGCCCTCCTGGACGGCGTCCAGGACCTGGACGAAGCGCGGGTCGCCGAGCAGGGCGGCGGACTTGGCGGCGGCCAGCACCTTGCGGGCGCGCTGGTGGCCGGCGGCCATCAGGTGGACGCCGACGGCGCGGCGCAGCTTCTCGTCGACGGCGCGCCAGCTGCTGAAGGTCTCGGTGGAGGAGATGCACTCGTCCAGCCGGTAGCGGTTGCCGATCATGTCGCCGCTGTGCCGCAGCGGGGCGGGGAGGGTCTGCGGCAGGGTGGCGGTGTCCCGGGGGTCGTGGGTGGGCTGCGGGTCCCGGGGCGGGCGCTCGGCGGCGGAGCCGCCGGCGGTCCCGGCGGCGGCCCGGCGGGCGGCGTCCCCGGCGGCCAGTTCGGCGGCGATCTCGGTGGCCGACAGCGGGGCGGTGATCTCCGAGGTCTCCTCGCTCCCGGTCGGGGCGTTCCCGGCGCTGCCGGCGTCCTCGGCGTCGTCGCCGTCGTCCTCGACGGGGGCGGTCGCCTTCCCGGTCGCCTTCCCGGTCGCCTTCCCGGCGGTCTTCCCCGCGTCCTTCCTGCCGGCGGTCGCGGCGGGCCGGGCCGTGCCGTCGGCGAGCGCGTCGATCGCCTCGGCCAGCGCGGCCTCGTCCGCCGCTCCGTCAGCTGCTGACGTGTCGACGACCGCCTTGGTGCCATCAGCCACCGTGGTCCAGCCTCCCCTTGTGTCGCCCCGGGCCTGAGAGAGTCGTTGGAGCGCTTCGGCCGGTGGCCCCGGTGCTCCAGGACAATTGTGCCCACTGTTCTCCACCGGGTACGACCGCCGAAGGGTCCGGGCGGTTGCCTGACGGTGGAGAGATGTGGTGCAGATCGGCATCGGGCCGCCGGGCCCAGGCCCGGGACGGTCCGGGGCGCGCGGGCGGCCCGATGCCGGATCAGCGGCCCAGTCGGCCGCGCACCATACCCAGCATGGCGTTCAGCTCCTCGATCCGCAGCCGCTTGGCGATGAGTACGAAGACGGCCAGCTGGAGTCCGCCGGCCAGCAGCACGGTCAGCACGGCCCCGGCCCAGCCGCCGACGACCCGGGTGATCGCCAGGCTCACGCCCAGGCCCACCAGGGCGGCGGGGACGGAGGCCGTGGCGAGCCGGGAGTAGGTCTTGCCGATCCGCTTGGTGTCCAGGCCGCCGATCTTCTTCTTCAACTTGGGCAGCGCGACCGTCACTCCGACGGCGTAGGCGACGCCG
Organism: Kitasatospora sp. NPDC057500; assembly: GCF_042802195.1. Classification (NCBI taxonomy): domain Bacteria; kingdom Bacillati; phylum Actinomycetota; class Actinomycetes; order Kitasatosporales; family Streptomycetaceae; genus Kitasatospora; species Kitasatospora sp. NPDC057500. The sequence goes on from NZ_JBHVER010000260.1 coordinate 3,173, forward strand.
TAGCCGAGGGCCATTCCGGTGACCGTCCACTCGGCGGGCAGCAGCAGCCAGCAGAGCAGCGAGAAGACGGCCTGGCAGGCGGCCACCCAGACGGTGTTGGAGAACGGCGTGCGGGTGTCCTCGTAGGCGTAGAAGCCGCGGAGCATCACGTACTGCGCCGAGTAGGGGATCAGGCCCAGGGCGAAGGCGGAGAGCATCAGGCCGACGTTGCGGGCGTCGTCCAGGGCGGTGTCGCCGCCCCCCACCGCGTAGATGGACTGGCCGATGGCCGGGCCGAGGGAGAGGAAGAGGAACGCCGCGGGGACGACGGCGACGGCCGTGGTGCGCAGTCCGTAGGAGAGGTCGTCGCGGACGGCGCCGGCGTCCTCGTCGGCGGCCGCCCGGGACAGCCGGGGCAGCACCGCGCTCATGATCGAGACGGTGATGACGGCCTGCGGGAGCTGCCAGATCAGCAGGGCGTTGGAGAAGGCCGCGAGGCCGACACCGCCGTGGCCGTCCGCCGCGGCGTCACTGCCGGCGGCGATGGCCAGCTGGGTGATGACCAGGTAGCCGGCCTGGTTGGCGAGCACGAAGAAGAACGTCCACTTGGCCAGCCGGGCCGCCTTGCCCAGGCCGTGGCCGCGCCAGTCGAAGCGGGGCCGGAAGGAGAAGCCGGCCGCCCGCAGGTAGGGGATCATCGCCAGCGCCTGCACGACGAGGCCCACCAGGGTGCCGATGCCGAGCAGCCGGACGCCCTCGGGGGTGATGGTCGCCGGGGTGACGTGGGTGCCGTCGAAGCCGCCGTACACCCAGATGTAGGCGCCGAAGGTGAAGATCACCACGATGTTGTTGAGGACCGGGGTCCACATCATCGCGCCGAACCGGCCGCGGGCGTTGAGGATCTGTCCCATCACCACGTGGATGCCCATGAAGAAGATGGTCGGCAGGCAGTACCTGGTCAGCGCCACGGTGGTGTCCGCGTGGGCCGGATCCTCCATCATCTTGTGGGCGATCAGCTGGACCAGCACCGGTGCCCCGAGCACGGCCAGCAGGACCACGCAGGCCAGGCCGACCATCACCAGGGTGAGCAGCCGGTTGGCGTAGGCGGTGCCGCCGTCGGCGTCGTTCTTCATGCTGCGGACCAGCTGCGGCACGAAGACGGCGTTCAGCGCGCCGCCGCCGATCAGGATGTAGAGCAGGGTCGGCAGGGTGTAGGCCGCGTTGTAGGAGTCGCCCATCACGGCGATGCCGATCGCGCCGGCGATCACCATGGTGCGCACGAAGCCGGTGCCGCGGGAGACCAGGGTGCCGGCCGCCATGATCGCACTGGAGTTCAGCAGCGAGGCGACCTTGCCGCCGGAGGCCTTGCCGGCGCTCTCCTGCGGGGCCGCGGGGGCGGACTGCTCCTCGGCCGCGAGGTCGGCGAGCGGCTCCACCGCGGGCGGCAGCTGTACGGCGGCCACCTGCATGGTGGCCTCGTCCTCGGCGAGCGGCGGGTCGAACTCGATCGGCGGCACGAAGGGGCGCTGCCCGTCCTGGCCGTGGCCGCCGGGGCCGGGCCCGTACAGGGGCTGCGGAGCGGGCTGCCCCGGGTACGCGCCGGCCGGGGGGAACGGCGCGGGCGGGGCGGGCGGGAACTGCGCGACGGGCGGCTGAACCGCCGCCGGCTGCTGGTGGGGGGACTGCTGGGCGGGCGGACGGGGCGCCTCGGCGGTCACCTGGTTCCCGCCGAACAGCCCGTCCACCCCCACGTACTCGGTGGACTCGGAGTCCCAGGAGGAGTGCGCCGGGCCGGGCTGCCACTGCGGCTGGCCGCCCCAGCCCTGGGCCGGAGCGGGCGGGACCGCGGGGGCGGCCGGAGCCGCCGGAGCGGCGCCCTGCGGCGGCGGGGCGTCCCGCCAGGCGGCCGGCGCCGGGGTGTCCCAGCCGGGCTGCACCGGCGGTACCGGCGGGGAGAACGGCGTCGGAGGCACCGGCGCCGGGTAGTCGCCGCCCTGCGGCGGCAGCTGCGGCGGCACGTCGTACGCGGCCACCGGCTGCTGCGGCGCGGCGGGCCGGGCGGCCCGCAGGCCGTACGGGTCCTGCTCGCCCGGACCGCCCTGGTACGCGTCGGCCGCGTACGGGTCCTGGGCGTAGGTGTCGGCCACGTACCAGTCGCCGGACGGCGACTCGGCGCCCGGACGGACCTCTCCGCGGCCCGGAGGCCGCTCCTCGCTGCGCCCGGTCATGTCACCTCTTCGCTGTCGTGGGGGAGGCCGCCCCGGGAACGGGCGGTGTCGGCGGTGTCAAGGACCAACCTTCTCATCACTGGTGGCCCGATCCCGGCCATCCGCGCTGCTGCCGCGCGGTGTCCGCGCCGCTCCGCCCGGGCCGTCCCCGCCGTCGGGGCCGTCCGCCGGGCCGGCCCCCGGGTCCGCGGCCGGGCCGTCGTCCGGCCCGTCGGCCGGGGCGAGCGGCGCGTCGCCCTCGTCGTCGTGCACCACCCGCCGCTTGCGCTGGCGCAGGAACCGCAGGGCCGCGAGCAGCAGCAGCACCAGGCCGCCGCCGAAGACGTACAGCACGCCGTTGGTGACCGAGGTGACCTGGACGGTGAACACCACCGGGTCGCCGTACGGCTTCGGGTCGGGCCCGGTGGTGTACAGCTGGGCGGTCATGCTGACCCGCCCGTTGTTCTTGGCCTCGGCCGGGAAGCGCAGCGTGACGCTCTGCGAGGCCGGCAGCACCAGCTCCTCCGACGGCAGCTCGACCCGCAGCCGGTTGGGCTGGCTCGGGCTCAGCACCAGCTTGAGGTTGGTGACCGTCTGGGTCAGGTCGTTGCGCACGCTGACCTGGAGCACACCGGTGTCCCCGGCGAAGGTGATGACCCGCTTCGGCGGCACCTTCACCGCCCTGGTGAGCTCGTCGAGGTAGCTCTGCACGCCGTCGCGGTAGACGTCGCCGGCCGGGGCCTGGGTGCGCCACCCGGTCGACAGCGAGCGGACCATGGCCGCGCTGAACGGCCCGCGCACCCGCTGCGGCAGGGTCAGCACCTGCATCAGGGTGTCCAGGTCGGTCTGGATCCGGGTGGTGGCGGTCAGGTCGGCGGCGGGCAGCTCCGAGTCGCGGACCCGGCCCGGGTAGTCGGTGGGCGCCGGGACGGCGTTGTTGGCCCTGGCGTCCGGCGTCGCCTGGGCGAGCGCGTCCAGCCTGGCCGGCTCCACCCACTTGCCGTCCTGGGCCGCCTGGAGGGCGCCGGCCAGCACCTTGGCGGTTCCGGCGGTGAGGTCGCGCGGCGGCATGACGAGCAGGCCGCGCGGGTTGTGCGGCTCCTGCCGGGAGATCACGAAGGTCTCGGCGAGGAACCGCTGCACCGCCAGGGTCTGGTCCTGCGCGGTCGCCAGGTCCTCCTCGAACAGCGAGGAGACCACCTGGTCGGCGACCAGCGCGGTCTGGCCGTTGCCGATCGGCCGGGTGGCCGTGGGGGTGTACTTCAGCGCGTCCGACTCGGGCATGCTCGCGCCGTTCACCAGCACCAGTCCGGCACCGGCGCGCTGGGCGACCGAGGCGATCCGCTGGTCCAGGTAGCCCCGGTAGGGCCAGGCGACGTCGGAGCGGGTGTCCACCGAGAGCCGGCCCTCGACGGTCAGCCGGCCGGCGGTGGCCGCCTTGCCCAGGGCGGCGTCGATGCCCTCCAGCTCGGGGGCGTTGTGCGCGATCGAGGCGAGGTCCGGGTCGGCGTAGGGCAGCGCCACCACCTGGCTGCCCGGCTTGGCTACGGCGGCCCGCAGCTTCTCCAGCCAGGCCGTGGCGGCGGCCGTGCCGGTGCCGCGGACGGTGTTGTCCTCCTTGGCCGCGTTGCCCGCGGTACCGGGCTTCTGCACCCGGTAGTCCTTGGTCATCGCGAACGCGGTGTCCAGCAGGTCCGGGTCGACCACCCAGGTCAGCCCGGTCAGCGAGGAGCCCGTCTCGACCAGCGCGTACAGCCGCCCGCCCGGCGCGAACTCGGCGGCCAGGCTGTCGTCGCGCAGCACCGGGACGGTCTGGTCGTTGTCGGAGAGGGTCTGCGCGGCCAGCACCGGGGCGTGCACCAGCGGCCACAGGGTGGTGACCTTGGACGGCTGCGCCTCGGTCGGCGTCGGGTTGTACGGCAGGAAGGTGCGGGCGATGCCCAGCGGGCGGTCGCGCTGGTTGTCGGCGGTCGAGCCCCAGACGTCCACCGCCAGCTCGTACACGCCCTCGGTGGTGAGCTGCAGGTCGGCGACGGCGACGCTCAGCGTGTACGGCTGGCTCTGGCCGGGGCCGAGCTCGTTCAGCGCGTACTGCGGGCTGTCCAGCGAGATGCCGTCCGCCCCCTGCGGGGTGGTCCTGGTGAGCACCCCGGCGAGCTCGCTGCGGGTGGTGAGCGGCTTGCCCGCCCAGGGCTTGCGGACCGTCGCGTGCGCGGACTTGAGGACGGACTTCCCGCCGTTGGTGACGTGCCCCGAGATGGTCACGATGCCCTTCTCGACGGCCGTCGGATTGTTCACCGACTCGATGGTCAGCGTCACCGGGTACTCGGCGGTGACCGTCGACTCGGCCGCCGTGCGCGCCTCGCCGGCCGTGGCCGGAGCCGCGGCGGCCGTCGGGAGGCCGGGCAGCGCCGAGGCGAGCACCAGCGCGGCGCCGAACGCGCCGGCCAGTCGCCGGGCGGTTCGTCGCAGGGCCCGTCCGGGGCGCCCGCCCGCCCGCCGTCCCGGGTGCCGTGCCGGCTCACTCACGCGGTCCGCCCTCGCTCACGGGTTCGCCCTCGCCGTTCTCGATCGCTGCTGCTGGTGCCGTGCTGCTGCGGATGTTCCGCCGGCCGTGGGGGATGCCGTGAGGATCAGCCGTGAAGAAAGTGTGGTCGGCCGTCGCCCGGACGGCCATGACGGCGCACGGGACCGCGCCGCCGTCGGTGCCCCGGACTCGTCCCACCGGCATGGTAACGATGTGGTGAGGGGTGCGGTGTTGCGGGCCGGGGAGTGAGCGGGTGGAAACGCGCGGGCGGCGGGGCCGCCGGGCCACGTACCCTTGTGAGCCGTGTCCACTGCCAATGAGCCCACCGCCCACCCGACCGGCGCCCATCATTCCAGTTCCGCCGTCCAGGTCGTCCCCGGCCTGAGCGAGGCCCAGACCCTGGGTCTCCAGGAACTGCTGCGGGTGTCCCCGGTCGCCGACGAGATCGCCCGCCGCTTCCAGGCGGCCGGTCACCGGCTCGCGCTGGTCGGCGGCTCGGTCCGGGACGCCCTGCTGGGCAGGCTCGGCAACGACCTGGACTTCACCACCGACGCCCGTCCCGAGCAGGTCCTCAAGCTGGTCCGCGGCTGGGCCGACGCGGTCTGGGACGTCGGCATCGCCTTCGGCACGGTCGGCGCGCGCAAGGACACCCCGCAGGGCTCCTTCCTGATCGAGATCACCACCTACCGCTCCGAGGCCTACGACCGCACCTCCCGCAAGCCCGAGGTGACCTACGGCGACACCATCGGGGAGGACCTGGTCCGCCGCGACTTCACGGTCAACGCGATGGCCGTCGACCTGCCCGGTCGCGGCTTCGTCGACCCGCACCACGGCCTGGAGGACCTGGAGGCCCGGGTGCTGCGCACCCCCGCCACCCCGGAGGAGTCCTTCTCCGACGACCCGCTGCGGATGATGCGGGCCGCCCGGTTCGCCGCCCAGCTGGACTTCGAACCGGCCCCCGAGGTGGTCGCGGCGATGACCGCGATGGCCGACCGGATCGCCATCGTCTCCGCCGAGCGGGTCCAGGCCGAGCTCAACAAGCTGCTGCTGGCCAAGCACCCGGTCAAGGGCCTGCGACTGCTGGTCGACACCGGACTGGCCGACCACGTGCTGCCCGAGCTGCCCGCGCTGCGCCTGGAGCGCGACGAGCACCACCGGCACAAGGACGTCTACGAGCACTCGCTGACCGTCCTGGAGCAGGCCGTCGACCTGGAGCGGGAGGGCCCGGACCTCACCCTGCGGCTGGCGGCGCTGCTGCACGACATCGGCAAGCCGCGCACCCGCCGCTTCGAGTCCGACGGCCGGGTCTCCTTCCACCACCACGAGGTGGTCGGCGCCAAGATGACCCGCAAACGGATGCGCGAGCTGAAGTACTCCAAGGAGCTCACCGAGGACGTCTCGCGCCTGGTCGAGCTGCACCTGCGCTTCCACGGCTACGGCGGCGGCGAATGGACCGACTCGGCGGTGCGCCGCTACGTCACCGACGCCGGTCCGCTGCTGGAGCGGCTGCACAAGCTGACCCGCTCGGACTGCACCACCCGGAACAAGAAGAAGGCGGCGGCGCTCTCGCGCACGTACGACGGCCTGGAGACGCGGATCGGCGAGCTCAGGGCGCAGGAGGAGCTGGACGCCGTCCGCCCGGCGCTGGACGGCAACCAGATCATGGAGCTGCTCGGCCTCAAGCCCGGCCCGATGGTCGGCAAGGCGTACAAGCACATGCTGGAGCTGCGGCTGGAGCACGGCCCGATGGAGCACGAGGCGGCGGTGGCCGCGCTGCGCTCCTGGTGGGACGCCCAGCAGTAGCGGTCCGGAACGGCGGGCGGGGCGGTCCCGGGGAGAACCCGGGGCCCCCCCCCCCCCCCACGGGGCTCAGAGCTTATTCAGGCAGAGGACGAAGCTCAACGCCGCGGTGCTGGAGTCGCGGGTGTA